>CAZXXM010000178.1:0-6824 GCA_964644715.1 uncultured Salinisphaerales bacterium | reverse complement strand
GGCAGCGCTCGACGAACCTGCGGCACTGGCCAAGCGACTGCGGGTGCGCGTAGACCTTGGTGATGCGTGACAGCTGGTCTTCCATTGACAGCAGATGATGATGCACCGGCAATGCCACTTCGCCGCAGATCCTCAGCTTGGTCAGCGCCAGCTCGTCCAGCGTATGGCTGACGACGCCGCCGATGGAGTTCTCGACCGGCACCACCCCGTAATCGGCACCGCCACTTTCGACATCGCGGAAGATCTCGTCGATCGCGCTGTTGGCCCGGGCCGTGACGGCCTCGCCGAAATGCTTCAGTACCGCCGCCTGGGTATAGGTGCCTTCGGGGCCCAGGTAGGCCACCGTCAACGGCGATTCCAGCGACAGGCAGGCCGACATGATCTCGCGCATGAGCCGCGCGATGACCTCGTCGGTCAGCGGGCCACCGTCCGCGCCGCTGTTGCGCTCGATCGCGCGACGCAGCACCTCGGCCTCCCGCGAGGGCCGGTAGTGATCGCCGGTGTCTCCCTGGCGTTGCTTGATGCGCGCAACTTCTTGCGCGACACGTGCGCGCGCCGAGATCAGCCGCTGGATCTGGTCGTCCAGCGCGTCGATCTTGACGCGCGCATCCTGAAGTGAAAGTTCCGGCATCGGTCCAAAAGCCCCGGTGAAAGCGCCATTGTCCAACAAAAACGGCGCGCGATGCCGCGCGCTGGCGACTTCAGCCGACGATCACCCGAATGTTGAGGACGCCCTGGATGGCGGCGATCTCGTCCACCGCGCCCTGCGGGATGGCCGAATCGACGTCCACCAGCGTGTACGCGATGTCTCCGCGCGACTTGTTCAGCAGGTCGGCGATGTTGAGCTTGTGATTGGCCAAGGTCGTCGAAATCTGGCCGACCATGTTCGGAACGTTGGCGTTGGAGATGGCCAAGCGCGTCTTGCCCGGCAGCAGCGGCAGCACCGCTTCCGGGAAATTCACCGAATTGGTGATGTTGCCGCGCTCCAGGAACTCCCGCAGCTGGTCGGCCACCATCACCGCGCAGTTGTCCTCCGCTTCGTTGGTCGATGCGCCCAGGTGGGGCGTGGCGATGACGCGCGGGTGACCCTTGAGGGTGTTCGACGGGAAATCGCAGACGTAGGCGTGAAGGCTGCCGCCGTCGAGCGCGGCCAGCACCGCCTTTTCGTCGACGATGGCCTCGCGCGCGAAGTTCAGCACCACGCCCTGCTTCTTCAGCAGCTTGAGGCGGTCGGTGTTGACGAGATGGCGCGTGGCGTCGAGCAGCGGCACGTGCACCGACAGGAACTGCGAGCGCGACATCAGGTCGTCGACCGACAGCGCCTGCCGCACGCGCGCGTCCAGCTTCCAGGCGTTCTGGACCGTCATCGCCGGATCGAAACCCCAGACTTCCATGCCCAGCTCGATCGCGGTGTTGGCAACCTTGACGCCGATGGCACCCAATCCGATCACGCCCAGGCTGCGGCCGGGAAGTTCGAAGCCGACGAACTTCTTCTTGCCCGACTCCACCGCCTCGTGCATCGCCTTGTCGTCGCCGTCGAGCTTCTTGACGAAGTCCAGCGCCGAGCCGATGTTGCGGGCCGCCAGGAGCATGCCGGCCAGCACCAGTTCCTTGACCGCGTTGGCGTTGGCGCCGGGCGCGTTGAACACCGGCACGCCGCGCTTGCTCATCGCCGCCACCGGGATGTTGTTCGTACCGGCGCCGGCACGGCCAATGGCCTTGATCGAAGCCGCGACTTCGGTCTTGTGCATGTCAGCGGAACGCACCATCACCGCGTCCGGATGGCTCATCTCGCTGGCCACTTCGTAGCGCTCGCGCGGCAGCCGCTCGAGCCCGAGGACGGAGATGTTGTTGAGGGTCTGAATCTTGAACATGGCTTAGCCCCGGGTCCGCGCGAATTCCTTCATGTACTCGACCAGCGTCGCCACGCCCGACTCGCCCATGGCGTTGTAGATCGAGGCGCGCATGCCACCCACCGCCCGGTGGCCCTTCAGACCGCTGAGGCCCGCAGCCTTGGCGCCCTTCAGGAACTCTGCGTCGAGCTCGGGATTCGGCAACGTGAAGGGCACGTTCATCCAGGAGCGGTCTTTCTTGGCGACCGGGTTCTTGTAGAAATCCTGTGCGTCGATGTAGTCGTACAGCAGTGCCGACTTGCGCTGGTTGCGCGCACCGATCGCGGCCAGGCCGCCCTCGTTCTTGATCCACTTGAACACCAGCCCCGACACGTACCAGGAGAAGCAGGCCGGGGTGTTGAGCATCGACTCGTTATCGGCCACGGCCTTGTAATCGAACACGCCCGGAGTGGCCGCTGCGGCCTGCCCGATCAGGTCTTCGCGCACGATCACGATCGTGACGCCGGCCGGGCCGATGTTCTTCTGCGCGCCGCCATAGATCAGCCCGAACTTCGAGATGTCGATCGGACGCGACAGGATGTCCGAGGACATGTCGGCCACCAGCGGCACCCCGCCAGTGTCGGGCGTGTCCTGGAACTGCACGCCGTGAATCGTCTCGTTGGTGGTGATGTGCACGTACGCCGCATTGGGATCCAGCTTCCACGAATCCCGATCCGGGATCTTCGTGAACTTGTCGCCTTCCGCGGAGGCCGCGATGTTGGCCTTGCCGTATTTGCCGCACTCCTTGGCTGCCTTCTTGCCCCAATCGCCGGTGAGCACGTAATCCGCGCCGGCCTTGCCCCTCAGCAGATTCAGCGGGATCAGCGAGAACTGCGCCGTGGCGCCGCCCTGCATGAAAAGAACCTTGTAATTCGCAGGAATTCCAGCGACTTCACGAAGGTCTTTCTCAGCCTCCGCAGCAATGCTCATGAACTCCTTGTCGCGATGGGACATTTCCATCACCGACATGCCCGATCCGCGCCAGTCGAGAAGCTCTTCCTGGACCTGCTGGAGGACGCTCAGGGGTAGCGTGGCGGGGCCAGCACTGAAATTCGTAATTCTTTTCATATCAATATCCTGATAAACAAATTTAAAGTTCTTTACACGGGGATCAGGGCGCTTTGCCGATCCAGTTCTCCACGTTCAATCCGTTGACCATCCGATAGGGCGCGAGATCCTCCGCCACCAGGGTGTAGCGATGCGTCATCGCCTGCGCCGCCAGCATCAGCTCCATCGGTCCGATCCGCTCGCCGCCCGACTCGAGGTAGGCACCGAGCGTCGCCGCCTGCTGCGCCTCGGCCTCTCCGAACTCCAGGGTCCGCACCGTCTCGGCCATCGTCCTCAGCAGGCGGGCGTACCGAGCCTGCGCGCGCGGCCGGGTCCGCAGGCCGATTTCGACTTGCATGCGGCTGAGCACCGACATGGCGATCTCGCCAGGGCCGAGTTCCGCCAGCTTGAGCACGACCGGCAGCCGGCCGCGCAGGGCAGCCGACAGGGTGCCGGCATCCAGCAGGTACTTCATCGTGGGGGAGCGGTGTCAGCCGCCGGCCGCCAGGGTTCGAACTCGACCGGACCGGCGCTCAGTTCAGGCGCGGGGTTGCGCCAGTGATCACGCAAATCTTCCGGCCATTCCTCGGCCTCGTTCTTGAGCAGCCACTCCTGTACGGCCCGAACGATGATGCGATTGCGGGTCAGGCCTACCCGCTCGACCGCTGCGCTGAGCCTGGCGACGGTCTGCGCATCGAAGTGCACGCTGAAGTTCATGCGTGCATTAGGACATAACATCACCTGTTAGTCACGCGAAATCCAATGTAAGCCCGGACGAAGTCCGGGGTTCTCCTCGCAAAACGAAGTGCAACCCCGGACTGCGTCCGAGCTATGCGGGAGAGTTTCGGTCAGGCCAGCCCAGCCAGTCGCTGCAGGTGCGCCGAGTCGAAACGGATGATGTTCTCGGCGACACGGCCGTCGCGCATGCGAATCCGGTCGATCCCGCTCAGCTCGAACGGACCCGACTTTCCGGTTGACCGCATGATCCATCGCACGAAGACCATGTCGCCTTGGGTTGCATGCTCCGCCACGCGCAGGCGCATGTCGGGGAGCAACTGGAGGATGTCGGCGAGCGCCTGGGTATAGGCCTGGACGCCACGCACCGGCTGGTCCGCTCCAGGCCACCAACCGACGACGTCGTCGGTTACCAGGGCCAGCACATCGTCCACCGAAGGATTCGACCAAAATTCCGCGAAGCGCTCGACCGACCATCCGGGCGGATCGAAACGACCCGGCATCGGGGAGAAGATGGGAGTGCGTGCAGCACTGGAATGGGTCATCGGATTCTCCTGTCTGCTGCATGGCGCCGCGACGTGCGGCTCGATGCAGCGTCGGCCCAGCAGGCCCGCAGGACAATTACCGCGCAGGTAAGGCGCGTCCTCGGAAGCGCACTTCGCTTGCAACGGAATCGCTTCCGAAGCGGCGCCAGCCGATCGCGCGACGCTGCTTCCCCGCTACGTCCTAGCCTTCAGGAGCCGCAGGCTCGGCGCCGCCCTCTTCGCTCTCCGGGTCCGCCTCGCTTTCCACGCGATCGATGCCGACCAGACGATCGTCGTCGACCGGGCGCATCAACCGCACACCCTGCGTATTGCGGCTCATCGTGCGAACGTCGGTCGTCTTGAAGCGGATCAGGATCCCCGCCTCGGAGATCAGCATCACTTCGTGACCGTCGTGCACTTCGATGGCGCCGACCAGATTGCCGGTCTTGTCCGACAAAGCCTGCGCGATGACGCCCTGCCCTCCGCGACCGCGACGCGGGAACTGGTCGATCGGCGTGCGCTTGCCGTAACCGTACTCGGACACCGTGAGGATGTCGTCGCCGTCGGCGACGAGCAGCGCGATGATCTTGGCATCTTCCGCAGCGGACGATGCTGCGCTTTCTTCCGCGCCGTCCGCCGCTTCGGCGTTTTCTGCACCGTCGTCGACGGCGGCTTCCTCGCCCCCGTTTTCGCTGCGTTTGATCAGTCGCATGCCGCGCACACCGGTGGCGTTGCGGCCCATGCTGCGCACGTCGTTCTCGTTGAACCGGATCACGCGCCCGGCGTCGCTGAACAGCAGGACGTCGCTGGAACCGGTCGTGAGCGCCACGCCCACCAGGGCATCGTCGATTCGCAGGTCAACGGCGATGATGCCGTTCGAGCGAATGTTGGCGAAGGCTGACAAGGGGGTCTTCTTGACCGTGCCGAGGCGCGTGGCCATGAAGACGAACGGCCCTGCGGCGGCGACCGCCGCTTCGGAGGCCTCGCCATCCACGCTCTCGGCCGGGGCCTCGATGACGGCCTCGGCATCCACCGTCTCCCCGCCCGCGCTGCTACCGAAGGAACGGATCGGGAGTACCGCGCTGATCTTCTCACCCGGCTCGAGCGGCAACAGATTCACGAACGGACGCCCGCGCGAGCCGCGCGAACCCACGGGCAACTCGAACACGCGCAGCTTGTAGACCTTGCCGGTGCTTCCGAAGCACAGCAGCCAGTCGTGTGAATGGGCAGACCACAGGCGGTCGACGAAATCCTCGTCCTTGGTGCTCGCCGCCTGCTTGCCGCGACCGCCGCGCTTCTGGGCCTGGTACTCGGCGAGCGGTACCGACTTCACGTACCCCTCGTGCGACAGCGTGACGACCATGTCCTGAGGCGGAATCAGGTCTTCGCGCGCGATGTTGAGGGCCAGCTCCGTGATCTCGGTGCGACGCTCGTCGCCGTACTGTTCCTTGATCGCCAACAGCTCGGCACGAATGACCGACAGCAACCGCGTCTCGGACGCGAGGATGTCGAGGTAGTCGATGATCGCGTCGAGGAGTTCCTTGAACTCCTCGTGGATCTTGTCCTGCTCCAGCGCGGTGAGCTTCGACAGGCGCATGTCCAGGATCGCCTGCGCCTGGGCGTCGCTGAGCCGGTAGCCGCCATCGACGAGTCCGAACTCGGCGGCGAGATCCTCCGGTCGAGAAGCGCTGGAATCGGCACGTGCGAGCAGGGTCGTGACCAGGCCGGCATCCCAGACACGGCCCATCAGGCCGACCTTGGCCTCGGCCGAGTTGGGCGCGCGCTTGATCAGCTCGATCATCTCGTCGATGTTGGCCAGGGCGACGGCGAGGCCTTCGAGGATGTGGGCCTTCTTGCGCGCTTCGCGCAGCAGGTAGCGCGTGCGGCGGGTCACCACTTCGCGGCGATGGCGCACGAAAATCTCGAGCAACTGCTTGAGATTCATCGTCTTGGGCTGGCCGCCCTCGAGCGCGACGATATTGATGCCGAACGTCACCTGCATGCCGGTCTGCTGGAACAGGTTATTCAGCACGACCTCGGCGTTCTCGTTGCGCTTGAGCTCGATGAACACGCGCATGCCGTCGCGATCCGACTCGTCGCGAATCTCCGAGATACCTTCGATCTTCTTTTCCTTGACCAGCTCGGCAATGCGCTCCTGCAGGCGCGCCTTGTTCACCTGGTACGGCAGCTCGGTGACGACGATCGCCTGCTTGTCGTTGCTGACGTCCTCGAAATGCGTCCTGGCGCGCAGCACGACACGGCCGCGACCGGTGCTATAGGCGTCAACCAGTCCATGCGCGTCGAGCAGCAGGCCGGCGGTCGGGAAGTCCGGCGCCGGAATCAGCTTCATCAGGCCGGCGATGTCGATCTGCGGGTTGTCCACCAGCGCCACGCAGCCGTCGATGACTTCCGACAGGTTGTGCGGCGGAATGTTCGTGGCCAGGCCGACCGCGATGCCGGCGCTGCCGTTGACCAGCAGCTGCGGGATGCGCGTTGGCAGAACGACCGGCTCGACGTCCTTCTCGTCGTAATTCGGGATGAAGTCGACGGTGTCGCTGTCGATGTCCGCCAGCAGCTCGGACGTGACGCGCGCCATGCGGCATTCGGTGTAACGCATTGCCGCCGG
>CAZXXM010000177.1:5175-6856 GCA_964644715.1 uncultured Salinisphaerales bacterium | reverse complement strand
GCGGCGCGCGCGCCTTCCGCGACGGCCTGCGCCATCGTCTCGACGTGTCCGTAGCTCGAGTAGTACAGCACCAGCACTTTTGCGCTCATTCGCACGACTCCTTCGATCGGTTGGGAGGTCACCGGGCCGCTGGCCCGAGGTATCCGTGCCGCTTCGCAGAATGCGTTCCCGCTGCGTCGGGGCACGGGCATTGCGCGGGTTCGCGTCCATTTCCGCCGCGTTCCGCGGCGCACGACACAGGCCACTTTCCGAATGAAAAGCGCTCCCGCCTCGCATCGCCCCCTGCGGCCGCTTCGCCCGAAGTCGGACTCGGTGAAGCAGCCGTCGACCTTGAAAACTCTCGTCGCCAAGGCCACGGCCGCCGTGCGGGCCGACGACGACATGATAGCGCTGCTCGACGAGCACGCCGCGTTCAAGCCGAACGCGATCGAGAAGTGCACGCCCGAGGAAGCCCGCGTCCAACCCACGCCCGCCGACGCCGTCCAATCGCTGTTGCGCAAGCAAGGCCGCGACACCTCGCCCGAGGCACTGGTGCCGGGTGTCAGCGCCGTCGATCGCTTGATTCCCGGCGCTTCCGGCGAGCTTCGCGCGCGCATCTACACGCCGCACGGTCAGGGCGTCTTCCCGGTCGTCGTCTACTTCCACGGCGGCGGCTGGGTGATCGCCGATCTCGACGTCTACGACGGCGGCGCGCGCGGCATCGCCTGCGCGTCACGCGCCATCGTCGTGTCGGTCGACTATCGCCAGGCCCCGGAGCATCGCTTCCCTGCAGCCTGGGACGATGCGCTGGCCGCGTATCGCTGGGTGGCCACCCACGCTTCGGAGTTTCGCGGCGATGCCACGCGACTGGCGCTGGCCGGCGAGAGCGCGGGCGGCTGCCTGGCGATGGCGACCGCCGTCGCCGTGCGCGACCTGGGCCTGCCACCGCCGCGTCACATCGTCGCGATCTACCCGGTGGCACAGACCGGCAGCCTCCATACGCCGTCCTATCTCGAGAACGCCCTCGCCCAGCCGCTGAACCGCGCGATGATTCCGTGGTTTCTCGACAAGCTGCTACGCAGCGAGAGCGACAAGACGGACACGCGGCTGGATCTGATCAACGCCGATCTCGCCGGCCTGCCGGAAGTCACGATCATCAACGCGATGCTCGATCCGCTGCGCAGCGATGGCGCGATGCTGGAAGACGCGCTGAACGCGGCCGGCGTCTCGGTGCTTCGCAAGGATTACGCAGGCGTCACGCACGAATTCTTCGGCGCAGCGGCGGTCGTTCACAAGGCGCGCGAGGCGCAGCGGCTGGTCGGCGAGCGCCTGCGGCATTCCTTCATCTGAATCTTTGCTTCGCGCAGAATCGGCGCTCGATTCAGGCGCGGGGACGACATGCCGCAACGCATCCAGATGCGCAGAACCGCCGGGTGGCGCAAGCCGCCCGGCGTCGTCTACGTCGGGCGCCCGACCGCCTGGGGCAATCCCTGGCGTGTCGGCGGCAAGGCGCATGGCGCGCTCGATCCGGCCACCGCGGTGGCGCATTATCAGGACGCCTTGCTGAAGGCGGAGCTGCGCGACCCGCAGGGCCGCGCACTGCTCGATCGCCTGGACGAGCTGCGCGGTCGCGACCTTGCCTGCTGGTGCGATCTCGACCAGCCTTGCCACGCGGACGTGCTGCTGCACTTCGCGAACACCG
>CAZXXM010000177.1:0-5075 GCA_964644715.1 uncultured Salinisphaerales bacterium | reverse complement strand
GGCCACCGGGTATCTCGCGCATTGCACGGACTGCCAGCAGCTGCATCGCGTACCGCGACCCGTCCTGATCGGCTGGCGCTGTCCGCGCTGCTTCCACCGACGCCCGCTCGACGAGCGCACTTCCGGCCCGCGCTCCCGCTCGTGAGAGCGACATCTGCCGGATCGCCGCCGCGGCATGCGCTCGTTGCGCCCTTGAAACGGTCGCGCACCCGCGCGTTGCGGGCAGCCCGCGTGGCAGGACTGCGCCACGTCGACGACGAGGGACCGGGTATCCGGCGCGACGGCGTGCCCGGCGCGTTCGAGTACCGCAGCGTCCGCGGCCTGCTCGTGCGCGATCCGACGACCTTGCGTCGCATCGCGAAGCTGGCGATTCCTCCGGCTTACGAGAAAGTGTGGATCTGCCCCGATCCGCGCGGTCATCTGCAGGCCACCGGCCGCGACGCCCGCGGTCGCAAGCAATATCGCTATCACCCGGACTGGCGCTCGACGCGGGATGCGCACAAGTTCGACCGCATGATCGAGTTCGGCGCCGCGCTGCCCGCCATCCGCCGCCGCGTGCGCAAGGATCTGGACTCCCGCGGCTTGTCGCGCGACAAGGTGCTGGCGCTGATCGTAGCGCTGCTCGATGCCACGCGGCTGCGCATCGGCAACCCGGTCTACGCGCGCGACAATCGCAGCTACGGCCTGACGACCTTGCGCGACCGTCATGCAGACTTCAGCGGCGGCCGTCTGCGCCTGTGCTTTCGCGGCAAGGGCGGGATCGAGCACGACCTGGCGATCGACGATCGGCGCCTCGCACGCATCGTCCGCCGCTGCCACGATCTTCCGGGGCAGCGCCTGTTCCAGTATCTCGACGACGAGGGTCATCGGCGGCCGGTCCATTCGGGCATGGTCAACGACTACCTGCGGCAGGCCACCGGTCGCGATTTCACGGCGAAGGACTTCCGCACCTGGGGCGCCACCTTGCGCGCGATCTCGCTGATGGCCTGCACGCCGCTGCCGGATCCGCCGACCGCGCGTGCGACGAACGCCTGCATCGTCGAAGCGATCCGCACGGTCGCCGGCGAGTTGCGGAACACGCCTGCCGTGTGCCGGAAGTCCTACATCAACCCGGCAGTCTTCGAAGGCTGGCGCGAGGGTCGATTGCAGAAATCCTTCGCATGCGACACGCGCATGGGGTCGCGCGCGGTCGAGAAGCGAGCCCTGCGATTCCTGCGCGGGGCCAAGCGGCGCTGAGCCTCGCGCGCTGGCACAAGCGGGTACGCGCTACGGCGTCAGGGCTTCCGACTTGCGGCCCGCCGGCTTGCCCGGCGTTTCCCGCCCCGCCACCGTCTTGCCGGAATAACCGCTGGCGGCGCCCGGAATCGTGACGATGCTGGCGGAGGGCATCGGCGGATCGCCGTCGAGCGCCTCGAGGTACGAGCGCTGCCAATGCTCGGCGCTGTCGCGTCGCATGCCGGCCATCAGGTCGCGATGCCGTTCGATGCGTTCCTCCAGCGACATCGATCGCGCGCGCTCCAGCGCGTCGGCGACGTCGTCCGGATCGTAAGGATTCACCAGCAGGGCGTCGTCGCCCATCTGCTCGGCCGCGCCGGCGAACGCCGACAGCACCAGCACACCCGGATCTTCGGGATCCTGTGCGGCCACGTACTCCTTGGCGACGAGGTTCATGCCATCGCGTATCGGCGTGACCAGACCGATGCGGCTGGCGCGATACAGGGCAGCGAGCGTGCGCTGGGGCAGCGCCTTGTTCAGGTAACGCAAAGGCGTCCAGTCGAACGTGCCGAAGCGCCCGTTGATCTGCGAAGCCAGAGCTTCCAGTTCGGTGCGGAAGTCCTGGTATGCGCGGACCTCGCCGCGACTGATCGGGGTGACCTGCAGGAATTCGACGCTGCGCTGCGTGCGCGGATATTTCTCGAGCAGGCGCTCGAAGCCCGCGGCGCGGCGCAGCAAGCCCTTGCTGTAGTCGAGGCGGTCGACGCCGATGATCTGCGTGCGGCTGTCGAGCAGCTTGCGCATGCGGCGCGACTCCTGGAGTGCGCGCGGCGACGTGGCGTAACCGACGAACTCCTCGACGTCGATGCCCACCGGGAAGGCGCCGGTACGGATCCGCCGCGTGCCGGTGTTCAGGCCTTCGTCGTCGTCGACCGAACATCCGAGCTCGTGCGACGCGTAGTCGTGCAGCCGCTGGCGGTCGGCCTCGGTCTGCAGTCCGATGACGTCGTAGTGCAGCAAGCTGCCCATCAGTTCGCGATGGCGCGGCAGCGCGGCCAGCAGTTCGCGCGGCGGCGTCGGAATGTGCAGGAAGAAGCCGATGCGATTGCGGCACCCCAGCGCGCGCAGTTCTTCCGCCAGCGGAATCAGGTGGTAGTCGTGCACCCAGATGCGGTCGCCCGGCTCGATCAGCGCCGCGAGACGTTGGGCGATCAGCGCGTTGATGCGCCGGTACGCCTCGTAGTGCTCGCGTGCGAAGCGCACCAGGTCGAGCCGGAAATGACACAGCGGCCACAGGCAGCCATTGGCATAGCCGGCGTAGTAGTGATCGAAATCCGCGCTCGGCAGATCCAGTGTCGCGACATTGATCCCGTTGATCTCTTCGAGCGAGACGGCACCGGCTTCGGCCGCGGTCTTGCCGCTCCAGCCGAACCACAGCCCGCGGTTGGCCTTCAGCGCCGAGCTCAGCGCCACCGCCAGGCCTCCGGCCAGCGGTGCCCCGCGCACGGTACCGACCCGGTTGGAGACGCAGATCAGGCGGCCCTTGGCCGCACTCTTACTCATCGCCTTCACCTCGCATCGACGCCAGGCTCGCCTGCAACCACAGCAGCACCTGGTTGGGCGTGCCGAGCCGGTGCAGCGCGGCCGTCGCACCCTCGCCGACCTTCACGCCGAAGCCCTGCTGCATCTTCGCTTCGGCGAAGGCGGCCTCGTCGGTGCGATCGTCGCCGGCGAACACCGGGATGCGGCCCGCAAACGGATCGTGCTGCATCAGCATGCGCAACGCGGCGCCCTTGTCAGCACCTGCAGGCAAGGCCTCGCGCACGAGTCGTCCGGCCTGGAGGCGCATGCCGGGCACGGCGCGCATCGCGTCCACCAGCGCCGCCTCGCACTCGGCCTCGCGCTCGGGGCAGCGCGCGAAGTGGATCGCCACGGCGGCGCCCTTGTCTTCGATCAGCACTTCCGGAACGTCGGCGAACCGTGCACGAAGCTGCTCGACGATCGCCGCGGCACTGCGCGGTGCAACTTCGATGCGGTCGGATCCCGGCAGGCGCAACTCGGCGCCGTGAATGCCCGCTCCCGCCGCCTGCCAAGGCGCCAGCAGCGAATCGATGGTGTGCAGGCTGCGCCCGCTGATCACGGCAACCGCCTGGCCGAGCGCTTCGCCCAGGTCCGTGAGCAGACCCGCGAGCCAGGGCGGCACCACGACCTCGGTGGGCGAAGGTGCCAGTTCGATCAGGCAGCCGTCCACGTCCAGGAACAGGGCCTGGTCACGCGTCAGCAGAGGCGGCACAGGAAGCTCTTTGGCCTCGTGCCCGGTTGAAAACTCGTGTCGCAGCATGGGCGGCGCGGCGCAATTTCGGTGCCCGGATCCTAGAGAACCCGTGGAGCCGGCCCCATCCGGGCTCACCCCTTCGCGGCCCATCGCCGGTCGGCGCTTGCGAAGCAGCACGTCCGTCAGCGTCCTTTGCTTCGAAAGTCCGCAACGGTCTCGTGGACGAACTCCAGCTTTCCGATCACGTCGTCGGACAGCACGAACGGATACGCGTCCTGCAGGCCCAGCCCTCGATTCAAGTCGTTGAGGATGTAGGTCAGTGACATCCAGCGCGCGATCATTCTCGGAAACGGCCCGATGTGATTCGCGCTGAAAGGGCGCTTGGGAGCGAAGTGGGGATCGGAACGACGCCGCGGGTTGATCCACAAGCCGCTCTCGTACGCGGTCTCGAGGCTGTCGATCATGTGAAGGTAGTGCGCCCAGGTCTCGGCCCAGTCCTCCCAGGGGTGAGCGCTCGCATAGGCGCTGACGAATCCTGCCTGCCAATTTGCGCGCGGCCCGTCCCGGTAGTGCGCTGCCAGGGCCTTCGCATAATCGGCCTGCTCGTCGCCGAACACCTTGCGAAATCCGGCGAGACGTCGCGACGATCCGATCATCCGGTCCCAGTAGTAATGGCCGATCTCGTGGCGCAGGTGACCGACGACCGTGCGGTACGGCTCCTTGAGTTCGACCCTGCGCCGCTCGCGCTCGGCATCGTCGGCTTCCGCCACGTTGATCGTGATCAGCCCCTGGTCGTGACCGGTCAGCACGGTGCCCGGACCCCGATGTCCCGGGGTGTCCGCGAGAAACTGGAAGCGCATCGGCGGTTCGTCGGCCATCAGTTCTTCGCGCGACAGCACACCCAGGCTCATCAGCCCGATCACCAGCCGCCGCTTGCCGGTTTCGAGACGCCGCCATCGTTCCACGTTCTCCGGCAGGCCGAGATCGGGAATCACCACCGTCAGGCGGCACGAGTAGCAGTATTCGCAAGGATCGTCGTGATCCAATCCCCAATTGCAGATCGCATGCGGGGCGGCGTTGATGCAGGGCCGGTACGTCCGCCCCTCGTACTGCAGCGATGCGCCGGCCGCCTGGTCCCAGGCCACCATCTTTTGCACGTCCGGGATGAACGTTAGGCGCAGCCCGCAGCCGGTGCACAGATCGTTCTCCAGCGTGAGCAGCAGATCGCAATTCGTGCAGCGAAATCGTTTCATGGGTTCTTCTTCACGGTGTTCCTGGAATTCCGTCGCGATGCCCGGCGGTCTCGCCGACCGGGCTCGCCTTGCGCTCTGCCTGACGCCGACGGTTGCGCCGGTCGATCAGCAATCCCGTGATCGCGTTGATCGTCAGCAGTCCGTTGGTGAGCGCGAACACGAGGTTGTCGAGCAGCAGACTGTAGGCGGTAAACCCGACGGATGCCGCGATCTGTCCAACGAACAACCAGCGCGACACGCCTCCGACGGCTCCGCTGGTCCATTGCGACCAGACCTGCCGGATCATCGTGACCAACAGCACCGACGCGGCCGCCCAGCCCACGATCTCGGTC
>CAZXXM010000176.1:0-6859 GCA_964644715.1 uncultured Salinisphaerales bacterium | reverse complement strand
CTGGGCGCCACGGTGATCAAGATCAACGGCCTGTTCGATCTGTTCTGGCATCGCGTGCACATCGCCTACATGGCCAACCGCGGCAAGAAATCGATCACCCTGAACCTGAAGGATCCGCGCGCGATGAAGATCCTGCTGGACCTCGTCGCCAAGGCCGACGTCGTCCAGCACAACATGCGCTACGACGCCGCCGAGCGCCTGAAGATCGACTACGAGTCGCTGAAGAAACTCAACCCGAAGCTGATCTACGCGCACTCGCGCGGCTTCGAGCGCGGCGTGCGGGCGGGCCTGCCCGGCAACGACCAGACCGGCGCCTGCCTGTCCGGCATCCAGTTCGAGGATGGCGGCATGGGCAAGGGCGAGGGCGGCCGTCCGCTGTGGAGCTTCACCAGCTTCGGCGATACGGGGAACGGATTCCTCTCCGCCACGGCGATCTGCAACGCGATCTATCACCGCGATCGCACCGGCGAAGGGCAGTTCGTCGACACTTCGATCATCAATGCCGCCTTGCTCAACACCAGCTATGCGGTGGCCAAGCCCGACGGCAGCGGCTTCGCGCGCCCGCGCATCGACGGCCGCCAGCTCGGATTCTCCGCGGGTCATCGTCTGTACGAGGCCGGCGACGGCTGGGTCTGCGTGGCCCTGAGCACCGATGCGCACTGGGCCGCGCTGAGCTCGGCGCTCGGCCTGCCGGCCGATCTTCCTCGGCGTGACGATGCAGCGCAGGCGGAGCTCATCGGCGGTGCCATTCGTCGCCTGAGCGCGCAGGCCGCGTTCGAGAAGCTCGATGCGGCCAAGGTGCCGGTCGAGATCGTCGACACCGAGTTCTCGCGTCGCCTGCACGACGATGCCGATTTCGCACGCCGTCGCTGGACCGTGTCGTACCCGCATCCGGTGGTCGGCAAGCTCGACCAGATCGGCCTGCTGTTCGATCTCTCCGATACGCCCGGCGTGATCCAGGGGCGTCCGCTGCTGGTCGGCGAACACACCCAGGAGATCCTGGGTGGCCTCGGTTACGACGCCGAGCAGATCAAGACGATGGAAGAGCAGATGGCCGTCGGATTCGCCGGCATGCCGCGCATGCCGCCGCGCCCGGCCGCAGCACAGGCGGCTGCGCCCAAGCCCGGCATGGCGAGCCTGCTGGAGAAGGAAGCGAAGAAGTAGCGGCGACGCTGCAGGCGTAGCCCGGACGAAGTCCGGGGTCTCGCTTTACGGAACGCCCCGGACTTGGTCCGGGCTACGGCTAAGCGACGCCTTCGGCCGGCGGGGGATAGCGCTTCAGCAGCGCGTCGCGCTTCGAGGGATGCAGGTTGGCGAGTCGCAGGTCGCCGCGATAGTGCGCGATGACGCGCTTGTCCATCAGGCGGAACCACAGGAACGGAACGTAGGCGATGGGGATCAGCGTCGCGTAACCCGACGGCAGCTGCGGGCTTTCGTCGAAGTGGCGCAGCGACTGGTAGCGGCGCGTCGGATTGGCGTGATGATCGGAGTGCCGCTGCAGCTGATACAGCAGCAGATTGGTCACGGTGTTGTTGCTGTTCCAGGAATGCGTCGGCTGCACCCGCTCGTAGCGTCCGTCGGCGCTCTTCTGGCGCAGCAGGCCGTAGTGCTCGAGATAGTTCACCACTTCCAGCAGGGTCAGGCCGAAGAACGCCTGCGCGACGAGAAAGGCGAGCGCGGCCCAGCCCAGCCAGATCGTCAGCGCGCCGAACAGCAGCACCGTCATGCTCCAGGCCTGCAGATTGTGATTGCTCCAGTGCCAGACCGGCTTGCCCTCGCGCTCCAGGCGCTGGGATTCCAGCTCCCAGGCCGAACGCAGGCTGCCGATCACGGTACGCGGCAGGAAGGCCCAGAAGGTTTCGCCCATGCGCGAGCTGGCGGGGTCCTCGGGGGTGGCAGCCCGCACGTGATGGCCGCGGTTGTGCTCGACGAAGAAATGGCCGTAGGCGACCGGCGCGAGCGTGAGCTTCGCGAGCCAGCGTTCGAGCGCTTCCTTCTTGTGCCCGAGTTCGTGCGCGGTGTTGATGCCGACGCCGTTGACGATGCCGATCGTCGTCACCAGGCCGGCGATCTCCCACCACGCCAGGCCGCCGCTGACTGCTACCCAGGCGCCCAGCACCGTCGCCGCCCACTGCATCGGGATGTAGGCGTAGACGATCCAGCGGTAGTAAGGCTGAGATTCGAGCCGGGCGACGATCGATTCCGGCGGATTGCTGGTGTCGTCGCCGACCAGCGCGTCGAGCATCGGGATGACGCCGTACAGGATCACCGGTCCCAGCCACCACAACCAGCCCAGGCCGGTGAGCTGCGTCAGGCCGAAGAAGATGAAGGGAAGGCTGGGCACGAGCAGGCCGAATGCCCACAGCGGCTTCTTGCTGTCGGTCCAGTCCGGGGTGTCGAGGGTCGTGGTCGTCATGCGGGTTCTCCGGTTCGCCGGGCGGGCCCGGGTCGATGGAGGCATGGTGCGGCGGCCGAAGCGGAATCCCTTGTCATTTTCCGTCGAAGTGTTGTCCTATTCCGCCATGTCGGCCATCACCCATTACCTGCCCGCCCGCTATTACGCCTTGCTGGCAACGCGCCTGGTGCAGTGGGGCGTGGATCTTCCGCGGTTGTTGCGCGATGCCCACATCGACCCGGCGACGCTCGCGGCACCGGATGGCCAGTTCAGGCCCGAGCAGGTCGACCGTCTCGTGATGCTAGCCGTCGAGCGATCCGGGCGCACCGACCTGGGCTTCGAACTCGGCCGCCTGCTCAAGCTCAGCTCTCACGACATTCTCGGCTATGGAATGTTGAGCAGCCCCTCGGTGGATCAGGCGCTCAGGATGGTCTCGCGTTACTTCAGCCTGATCACGCCGACCTATACCTTGCGCTATCGCAGCGACGACAAGATCGCCGAGGCGCTGGTGCGGCCGCAGCTCGCGCTGAGCGCGCGCGTGCGGGAACTCCATCTCGAGGCGATCGTCGTGGCGTTCTACGAGCACGTGCGCAGCCTGCTGTCGGGCGATCTGCCGGCCTGCAATCTCTATCTGTCGTTCGAGGCGCCGGCGCACGTCGCGCGCTACCGCGAACTCGACGCCGCCGTCGTGCATTTCGGCCAGCACAATCTGCCGGGCGCCCGCCTCGTGCTGGAGCGCGACGTCGTCATGCGGCCGCTGGCGATGGCCGACGACAACGCGCTGCGGATGGCGCGGAGCCGATGCGATGCGCTGCTCAACCAGATCACGCAGGGTTCGCGGCTGTCCGACTGGGTGCAGATGATGCTGCGCGAGGCCGCGGACGGGCAGCCCAAGCTCGAAGAGCTGGCGCAGATCCTGAACCTGTCGGCGCGCACGCTCGAGCGTCGGCTGGCCGACGAGCAGAGCAGCTTTCGTCAGCTGTCGCGCCGCGCGCGCCATGAGCGCGCCTGCGAGCTGCTGCGCGGCGGGCGCCTCGGCGTCACGCAGATCGCCTACCAGCTCGGCTACACCGACGTGGCCAACTTCACCCGCGCTTTCCGCCGGGAATCGGGCATGTCGCCGAGCGCCTTCAAAAGCTCTACCCCGTAGCCCGGACGCAGTCCGGGGTGTCGCTCGTATTGCGAGGGGAACCCCGGACTGCGTTAGGGCTACTTTGGCGCTTGCTCGATCGGAGGCCGTCAGCGCCTCGTTCAAGTGATTCCTGTTGGTGGCCGGACGCTCTACCTTGGGCGATCCAGAAAAATTAGAACCTAGGCAGGAACGCCATGCGCCCCACCGAACTCATGCGCCGATTTGGATTCGGCTTCGGCCTTCTGACGGCTTGCGCTGCCCACGGCGCCGAACTCTCGGGGCGCGTGGTCAGCGTCGGCGACGGTCGCGGCGTCGCGCAGGCGATGGTCACGCTGACGTTTCCCGAGGGCCACCGGGGGCCTGCGGCGATCACGGTGTTCAGCAGCGCCGACGGTGCCTTCCACATCACGAGCGACCATCTGCCCGCCACCGACCAGCTGAAGCTGCGCGCGAGCAAGCCGGGCTTTCATCAGGTCGAGCCGGCGGACGGTGTGCCGCAAATGAAGGCGCACAAGGAGGGGGAGGCGCCCACGGTCTCGATCTACCTGCAGTCCAGCGACAACATCGCGGCAGAGGTTCCGGCCTCGGCCTGGTTCGCGGGCATGCCGGCCGGCGATCAGCGCAACATCACGATCACGAGTTGTTCGAGTTGCCACCAGATGGCGAGTCCGCGCGTGCGCGAGTACGCGGCGAAGATCGAAGCGGTCAGCAACGGTCCGGGCGGCGACAAGAAGGCGGTCGAGGAATGGCGCAAGGTCGTTCGCCACGAAGCCTGGCGCACGATCGTCAAGTACATGCGCTCGAAGCACTACTCGGTTTTCCCGCTGGAAAGTCCGGTCAATCTCGATGCGATCGACTGGACGACCGCGCAGAACGCGGACTACAACTTCTTCAATGCGCGTCAGGGCGAGCTGATCGCGCAATACCTGGCCGATCACTTCCCCAAGCAGACCGCTTATCTCGCGCGAGACGATTACGGCTACGGCGCGCCGCTGGGCGTGACGGACAAGACCGTCATCCGCGAGTTCTCGTTTCCGAAGGATGCGCTGGTGCGCGAGATGGTCCCGGCGCCCGGCTCGCCGTATTTCTGGGGCGCCGACGTGCGCCGGAACTTCGTCGTGCGCCTGGATCCTGCGACCGGCGAAACCAAGTGGTTCGCGCCGGACTTCAAGGGTTCCACCGGGCCGCACACGATCGCGCCCGACGACGACGGCAAGCTGTGGGTGTCGATGATCGACAACGATCAGTTCGGGCGCTTCGATCCGAAGACCGAGACGTGGAAGCTTTGGACACTGCGTCCCACCAATCTGCCGGATACCGCGTCGATGGCGGGTGGCGCGATCGTCCATGATTTTTCGATCGATTCGAAAGGCCATATGGCGCGCGACAAGTACGGCAACATCTGGGTGACCCTGGTGGGCTCCAACCAGATGGGATCCATCAACCCCGATACCGGCGTGGTCGCCTTCTACGACACCAACAAGGTCGAGGGCCTGAGCGCGATCAACCACCTGATCTACGGGACCGTGCTGCCGGCCGACGGCAAGTGCGCCTGGTACTCGCAGCTCAATGGTCACGTCGGCTGCATCAATACGAAGACGCACAAGATCGACCACGTCGTTCCGTTCGCTGAAGGTGCGGGGCCGCGACGCATGACGCGCGACAACCAGGGCAATCTCTGGGTCGCGCTGTTCGGCAGCGGACAGGTCGCGAAGATCGACATGGCCAGCGCCAAGGTGACGGCGACGTTCGATCTGCCGGACCGTGCCGCGGCCCCTTACGCGGTGAGCTGGGACGAGCGGCGCAAGACGATCTGGGTGGCCAATGCCAACAGCGACGTCGTCTATCGGCTCGATCCGAAGACCGGCGCGACGCAGGTCTTTCCGCTGCCGCGGCCGATGGCTTATCTGCGGCAGATCGCGGTCGAGGCCAAGACCGGCAGGCTGATCGCGTCGTACGGCAACTACCCGGAAGGCTCCGGCCCTTCGATGGGCGTCGTGATCGATCCGGGCGATTGAGCCCCTCGCTCGAATGGAAACCTCCCAACAGGAATTCGACATGACGATCCGGCTCGCTCGAACCCCATTTCCCGTCATCGCCGCGGCGATGCTGCTCGCTTCCGTTTCCTCGTCCGCTCCGGCGGCCGAGCTGGACGCGGCCCAGGCCAAGACGCTGTTCAACACGCGCGGGTGCAATGCCTGCCACGGTGCGGAGGAACAGCGCATCGGTCCGTCCTACCAGGTCGTTTCGATGCGGTATTCCGGTGAATTCGCCGCCGACCCGGTCGCGCTGATCGAAAAGCTGGCGACCAAGATCCGCTATGGCGGCGCCGGCGCCTGGGGCATGGTGCCGATGGTCAGCAACCCCTCGATCTCGCAGGCGGAAGCGGAATCGATCAGCCGGTGGATCATGAGCCTCAAGCCGCCGGCTCCGAAGTGACGTAGTCGCGTAGCCCGGACGAAGTCCGGGATGTCGCTATCTGGATGGATACCCCCCGGACTTGGTCCGGGCTACGTTCAGGGGTTCTTTGTCGCCCGCGTCATCAAAAACGACTGGTGCACGCGATTGCCGCGGTAGTACTGCGCCACGATCGCTTCGACCTTCGCGCGGAACTCCGCGAGCTTCGCCGGCTGGTCGGCGAGCACCTGTGTGAGTTTCACGAACGGTGCGGCCGTCAGTTCCATGTTGGCGCGATAGTGCCGCACGCTGAGCGCCGGGATCGTCAGTTCCTCGCGGCCGAACTCGATGTCGATGACGGCATCACCGAGCCGTTCGCGGACGGTCTGCACGTTGCCCCAGGCGGTCGACGGCGGCACGCCGGCAGGCGGCGGCAGATACGAGCCGACGAGATCGAACAGGCGGCCGATCGCCAGCTCGGGCGGCCAGGTCGAGAACGCGATGCGTCCACCGGGTTTGAGTACGCGCAACATCTCGCGAAGCACGACGTCGGGCCGCGGTGCGAACATGTGGCCGAACTGGCTGAGTACTACATCGAAGCTGGTGTCCGGATAGGGCAGGGCCTCGGCGTCGCCTTCGACGAATTCGACCGGGGCGTCGATCAGCTCGGCGTTGCGCCGCGCGTCGACCAGCAGCGCCGGCGACAGGTCCAGGCCCCGCACCCGGGCGCCTGCTCTGGCGGCGGTGATGGCGACGACGCCGGTGCCGCAGGCGACGTCGAGCACCTGCTGCCCGGACTTCACGCCCGCGAAATCGACGAGCATCGCAGCGGCCGGTGTCGTGAACGCCGCCAGCGGCGAGAACAGGCCCCAGCCTTCGCGCTGCGCCACCTTGAGTTGGGCGAAAGGGTCGGTGCTCATGAGCGGGCTCCTGCG
>CAZXXM010000175.1:0-7021 GCA_964644715.1 uncultured Salinisphaerales bacterium | reverse complement strand
GAGCGCCGAGGGACGTCGTGGTGCGGCAGGCTCCGAGGGCGGGCGCATCGAAGGTGCCGGCGCCGACAGCGGAAGCTCGGGGGGCGTGTCGACGATGGTGACTTCGTTGCCGGTCAACAGCCCCGGCGTGGTCGTGGTCTGCCGTTCTTCGAAATCGAGCAGCAGCTTGCGCCGAAGCGCGCGGAATCCGGCGCGGTCGATGCTGCCGGAGCGCAGTTTTGCGTCCAGCCGCGTCAGTTCACGGTTGACCTCGTTGGCGCTGGTCATCAGTCGAGTTCGCGTACGAGGCGGAATCCGGTCGCTTCATCCGGGCTGCTGAAGGGGCGCCGCGCGTCCGCGTCGCAATCCCGGGGCTCGTCGAGGTAGCTGCCGCCGACGGCGACGTAGCTGCCTCCGTTGTCGACGATCTCCCGGACGTTGCCGACGGTGTTGACCAGTCCCCAGCCGTTCATGACGCCGGCGTTGACCTGGCGAGGCGCGGTGGTGATGAGCTTGTCGCCCTGCATGACACGGCAATAGCCTTCGACGAGCGGATCCTGCCCGCCCTGCGTGGCCGCGTGCTTCCATTCGCTTTCCGTCGGCAGCCGGTAGCGGCGGCCGGTCGCCGTGCTGAGCCAGCGCGCGAAGTTCTTGGCGTCGTTCGCAGAGACGCGGGTGGCCGGCAACAGGTGGTCCGCGTTCGAGGGCGTGCAGGAACCGGTAGCGCGGCAGTACATCGCGTAGTGCAGATTGGCGATCTCCATCTGCGTGATGCCGAACGTGCCCATGCCGGCGACCACGACGATGGTCGGGCCCTTGTCGCCCAGCAGCGGATCGGTGCACTGGCCGCGCGAACGCGTGCCGTGACCGGAGAAGCTCTTCTTGCAGGGGTCCGGACCCGAGGCCGCGGGAACCGGATCCGGCGCCGGAGTGGGGGTCGGGACCGGTGTGGGGGTCGGGGTAGGCGTCGGTGTCGGAACCGGGGTCGGCGTGGGAGTCGGCGTCGGCGTGGGGGAGCCGCTCTCGAGTGCGCGGTACTTGGCGTACAGGGTCTGGTCGCTTCTCTTCACGATTGCGAGGCACTGGCCGCGCCGGACGTCGCTGATCGATCCGCGCCGCTTGGTCTCCCGCTCCAGGTCCGCGCCGCAGCCAGCGACCTCATAACGCTCCCGGGCCTGGACCAGGGCCGACGTGCGCAGCACCGCGATGCCCCGTTCCACGGTCTTGAGCGCGCTGTCGAAGTCGTTCTTGGCGGCGAAGCGGTCGGCCAGCTTGAGGGCGCCTTCGGCGATCTGCTTGGGCCCTTCGGTGTTGGCGTAGTTGTTCTCGGGCTCCAGCTTGCGCAGCTGCTGCAGTGCGTTGATGGCGTCCGGCAGTTCGGCGGCCGCCGATTTCAGCGCGATGGTGCGTTCGAGTTCCTCGATCTTGAACTTCTTTTGCTGCTGTTCGCGCGTGACGCCGTCCTGCCTTTCGAGCTCTTCGACACGCGCGCGAGCCGCTCGCAGCGCTGCCGATTGCGGCGCGCGCTTGGCACCGGCGTCCGCCAATTGGCGGGCGGCGGCATAGCTCTTTTCCTGGCCCAGCTTGTCGATGCGTTCGCCGTACGCGGCACCGAGCGACTCGACCAACGGCGGCAAGGCCGGATCGGTCATGCCCTTGGTCGCAGCCAGCGCGTTGTCGACGGCCTTCTGCCATTCCGGCGTGAAGCTCTTCTGGCGGATCAGCTCATCCAGGGCGGCGATCTGCGAGGCCTGCGCCTTGCGTCGTCCTTCCTCGACTTTCCGCGGAAGCGCGGTGAGACGGGCATCGCCCGCGGCGATCGCCGCGGCACGTGCAGCAAGGGGTTCGGCGCGAACGAAATCCCCCGTTTCGATGGTCTCCGAGACCACCTTGTCGATCGCCACCGCGAATTCTTCGCGGCGGCTCGCGATGCTGCCGGCGTCCGCCTTGCCGGCAACGGTCTTGAACGCGTTGTCGACTTCGCTGATCCAGGCGGTGGTCGCCGCCGGGCGCCCGATGAGCTGATCGATGCGAGCCAGGTTCAGGCGCAGACGATCGGATTCGGTGGCCGCCTCGGCGATGCGCCGGTCGCTGGCGGCGCTGACGGCCTTGAGTTGCCGCTCGAGGCGATCGTCGTCCGGCAGCAGTTCGAGTCCCAGGCGCGCCGACTCGGCCGCCGATTCGAGGTCGTCCGACCGCTGGCTGGCCGAGCTCTGAGCCAGCAGCATGTTGCCCAGCGAACCGCCGAGCTTGCGCAGGTCGGCATCGTCTTCGCCGGCCGATTCACGCGCCGCGAGCCAGGCTTCGCGAATGCGGGACCGCCAGTCCGACGTGTCGGCCGCGCCGTTCAGCAACGCTGCCACCGCATCGATGCGCTGCTTGCGCTGCGCGCGGGCGGCGGCAAGACGCCGCTCGTCGTCGGCCATCGACGCGACCTGTTCGCGTCGGGTCGCGACGTCGCTCTCCAGCGATTTCAGCGTCGCGGCATCGAGATACGGCCGCGCCAGTTCGATGCGCTTGAGCGCCGTGTCGATCTGCGCGGCAGGCTCGAGTTGCGGATCGCTGAGGCTTTCGCGGATGCCGCGCTCGAAGCCCTGGACGATACGTCCGTCCTTGAGCAGCGGCTGAGAGGGATCGATCATGCGCACGCCCGCGAGGATCGACAGCAGCGCGCTTCCATCATCGCCGGAATTCTTGAACAGCCCCGCGTCGATTCGCTTGCTGAAGTCGTCGTTGAATCGGGACAGCTGCGTGTTGCGATCCGCTTCGAGCCCGTCGCGAAGATCGTTGACCCAGGCCGAGTCGGAGCCGTACTGGCCGACCGCCAGATCGACGATGGTCTTGGCCTTGTCGTAGCCGTAGCGGTCCTGCTTGGGATTCCAGTGGCGGGCGAGGGTGCCGTAGAAGATGCCCTTGATCTCGTCGCGACGTTCCTCCCGGATGCGCTTCTGGTCGTCCGCGTCGATCTTGCCGAGGCGCTCGACGAGCACCGCGGCGTCGGCGCACTCGGAATTGCCGATGCACTTTTCGACGCCACGCACCTTGCCACCGTAGACCAGCGCGATCCCCAGCCACACGAGCAGGATCAGCGCCACCAAGCCACCGGCACCCATGGCGATCAGCGGCAGCGCTTTCTCGCGCTTGGTGCGCGGGCGCAGGCCCTCGACGAATTCCGCGGCGGTCGCCACGCGGTCTTCGCGGCGGAACGCCAGTCCGCGTTGCAGCGTTCGCCATTGAAGGCTCGTCAGGCTCGGGATGCGCTTGGGCACGAGGCCCTGCTTCATTGCCTGCTCAGCGTTGATCTTGCTGAACGGGTGGCCGCCGCCGAGCAATTCGTAAGCCACGCAGGCCAGCGCGTAGAGATCGTCCTGCGGCTCGGGATCCTTGCCCTGCAGCATCTCGAGACTGGCGTAGGCCGGCGTCAGCGCTCCGAGCGTGCCCGCGTCGAACACGGTCTGTTCGCCGGCGGAATCCGAGCGCTGCTTGCCGGCGCGGGCGATGCCGAAGTCGAACACCTTGGGCACGCGCGACGACGTCAGCATCACGTTGCCGGGCTTGAAATCGGAATGCACGACGCCTTCGCGATGCGCGCGTTCCAAGCCTCGTCCCATGCCCTCGATCAGCGGGAAGGCCTCGTCGATCGGCATGCTCTTGCCGTCGAGGCTGCGGATGAGATTCTTGAGATCCTCGCCGTCGACGTACTCCATCGTCATGAAGACGATCGAGCCGTCCTTGTCGAAGTCGTAGACGCGGACGATGTTGTCGTGCGCCAGCTGCTGGGACCGGCGCGACTCGCGCTGCAGCGCGATCAGCGAATCGGGATGCTGGCGGAATTCGTCGTTCAGCACCTTGACCGCGACGCGCGGATTTCGATCGCGGGCTTCGATCTTGCGTTCGTCGACGGCCAGGAACACCACGCCCATGCCGCCGGTGCCGATTTTCCGTTCGAGGACGAAGCGGTCCTTGAGACGGGAGCCGACATCCACTTTCTCGACCGGCGCGTCCGCGTCGGCCAGCTTGCGCCAGGAGCGCGCACTGCCGCTGCCGCCGCTGGTGCCCGTCTGCGATCCGGTCTTCGAACCGGTGCGAGATCCGGTCACCGGATCGGACGTCGGGGGTGGAAGAGGGCGCTGTTCGGTCTTGGCCCGCTGGTCAGCCGGCAGCAGTCGGGTGCCGTCCACGCTGAAGATGCCGGACCGCGCCATCTGCGTGGCGTCATCAGGTGGAGTCGGGTCCGGTGTTGGCTTCGGCGCTGGAGGCGGGGAGGGCGGTGGCGTGACGGCCGGAGGGATCGCTCGCGGATTGACGATGCGCGTGGCGTCGTCGCTGCCCAGTGCTCCGGCCGAGGCCATCACCGTGGCATCGAACGCCGGCGGCTTCGACGGTCGCGGCCCGGTCTGCGTCGTCGTGGGCGATGTCGGCGGTACCGGTGGCCGAGCCCCGGTCTGCGTGGTCGTCGGAGACGGCGGCGCTGGTGGACGCGCTCCGGTCTGCGTCGTCGTCGAGGGCTTGGGCGCCGGCGGAGGCTGCGCGCCAGCGGGCGGAATCGACGGGGAAGACGGCGGCTGGGGTGTTGGCAGCAGCGAAACGGGACTGATGATCGTGCCGCCCAGCGGATCATCGTCGTCCTCGTCCGGCGCCGCGGGCGGTTCGCTCGCGGGCGGGACGGCGAAGACGGTGCGATCTTCGGGTGACGGCGCCGCCGGCGGGCTGCCGGGGCGCGCGCCCGGCGCGCTCTGCAGTTCCGCGAGCTTGGTCCTGACCGCGCGGTGCAGGCGCGGGTCGACGTTGTTTTCACGCAGCAGCGCGTCGAGGTCTTCGACCTCCCGCAAGTACTCCGCATGCTCGATCTTGCCGCGCCCGTTGATCTGGGCGACGAGCTCGCCCAGGCTCAGCCGGCCTGAACGGACGTCGTCGAGCCACTTGCGGATCGTCGTCATCTGCGGCTCAAGCCTCGACCCGCACGACGACCGCCGTGATGTTGTCGCGTGCGCCGCGCGCCAGGCAGGTGTCGACCAGCTTGTCGGCGATTTCCTTGACCTCTACCGGCTTGGCGAGCTCGTCCGCGATCTCCTGGTCCGTCATTTCCTTGGTGACGCCGTCCGAGCACAGCAGGAAGACATCGCGAGGCTTGGCGTCCGCCACGGACCATTCGACGACCAGGTTCTGTTCCGCCCCGACGGCACGCACCAGGGCCGCGGCCTGTGCGTTGCTCTGCAGGTCGGCAGCCGAGAACTGGCCAGTGGAAATCATTTCGCGCGCTTGGTTGTGATCGACCGTCAACTGGCGCAGCCCCTTGCCGTCCAGCTGGTAGATGCGGCTGTCGCCGGCCCAGGCGCACAGCATGTAGTGCCCTGCATCGGCCAGCACGCAGGCCGTCGAACCGACCATCTGCAGCCGATGGGTCTGGGCGTAGTCGATGAGTTCGGCATTGGCGGCTGCAAGCGCGTCGTCCACGAGATCCACGTAGTCGACGACCCGCGGCGCACGCACGAGCTGGCGCAGGTGCCGGACGATGGCCTGGCTCGCCACGTCTCCCGCCTCGTGCCCGCCCATGCCGTCGGCCACCGCCCACAGCTGGTTGTCGGGATCGTCGAGATAGGAGTCCTCGTTATGCTGGCGCACCGTGCCCCGATCGGATCTTCCGTACGAACTCGTCAGCAAAAGGGCCCCCAGCCGTCTGCCTTCATGGGAATGCGTGCGAAGCTAACACTCGCGCTCGCGACTTCCAAGGCTCGACCCATGCGCAAGTTCACACTGTGCGATCGGGCTGTATCCACGGTGGCTCGAGAAGTGGTCAGCCGAGGCGCTTGAGGCCCGTGCTGATCGCCTGCTTGAGCACGAATCCGACGGCGGAACCGGCAAGCGGAAGCGCCGAATCGAACTCGATGGTCCAGTCCACGCGGCTGCCGCCGTCCGTCTTTTCGGAGAAGTCGATGCGGCCGCGGTGGTTCCTCAGCGGAAATCCGCCGCGCGTGATGCGGTAATCGATCGACTCGTTCGGTTCGAGCGCGGTGACGGTCTCCTCGATGCCCAGTGGTCCAGGCCCGATCTTGCGCACCGAACCCACGCCGTTGGGCTCGTTCCGGCCGTCGCGGATACGCCGCACCGGGACGCCGAAGACCTTGCTGAGGTTATTGTGGTCCGCCAGTGCGGCGAACAGTCGGGGCAACGGAAGACGCGAGTCGTAGGCGATGTCGATGCGATGCATGGCGGGCGAAAGGTTTCGAGGACGGCGGAGCGTGATCGCGAGTCGGGTGCCGCGCAAGGCCGGAACGGATGAGCCGCTTCAGGATGCGCCCGGCCGCTCCACCGCCAGTCGAAGCTCCACCCTCGTTCCTGGATGGAGCGGGGTCCACGTGACGGTGCCATTCAGAGCTTGCGCGCGCCGCCGGATATTGCTCAGCCCATGATGGCCGGCGGCGATGGCCTGGTCCGGATCGAAACCCCGGCCGTCGTCCTCGACGAGGATCCGGAGGCCCTGCGCGTCCCGTTCCGCTGAAACGCGCATGCGGGTGGCCTGGGCGTGGCGCAGTACGTTGGTGCAGGCCTCCTGGACGATCCGCATCAGGGACAGCGTGCGCGCCGGTGTCAGCGCCAGGTCGTCCGGCAGTTGCAGCAGGTCGAAGGTCAGCGCGACGGACGTATCGGCGCACAGCGGTGCGAGCCGCTCCCGGAGCGTCGCCAGTTCGTAGGCCAGCGCGTGTTCGCCCGGGTCGAGCGAACTCAGCATCAGGCGCAGGTCGGCGAGCGCGTCGCGGATCGCCGTGGCGGCCTGCGACCGGCCTTCGCCGCGGTTGTCCGCCCGGGCCAACGCTGTCATCAGGGTGCCGCCGAGGCCATCGTGCATGTCGGCGAACAGGCGCTCGCGCTCCGCCGCGACCACACGCTCGCGATCGGCCCGCTGCAGTTCGCGGTAGCTGCGCTCGATCTGCGCTTCTCGCACGGCGACGCGGCCCGCCAGGTCCCGGCTCAGGGCTTCGGCCTCGTGAAGTGCCAGCAGGTAGCGCCGCACCAGCAGGATCGTGCACGTCACCAGCGT
>CAZXXM010000174.1:0-7022 GCA_964644715.1 uncultured Salinisphaerales bacterium | reverse complement strand
AAAGGCGCAGAGAAAAGACAAGAAAGGACGAGAAGGAGAAGAATCAAAAAAAACTTTGCGCACTTTCTTTTCCCTTTGCGCCTTTGCGTTGGCCGTTGTTTCTCTGTCGACCCTCACGACTTCTTCACTCCCTGCCGCGCCGGGTCGTAGCAGAGCCCCGGGTCGTACTTGCCCTTCTCCATCCATTGCAGGCGCGAGTAATCCGCGGCGCGCACCGACGACGGCGGCAGGCCGGTCTGCAGCATGAAGCTGGCGAACTGGACGATGACCTTGGACTGCGAAGGCGAGTCGTAGCTGAGGAACTTGGTGAACAGGCCGTTATCGACGTTGTCGCAATCGAGCTTGCCGTCACCGCCGGAGGCGTAGACCTTCACCTTGCTCTGCAGGCCCGCCGAACGGACGGCCTGCGCCGCGCCGGCCTGCATGACGCCCCAGAAGCCAACCGTCGCGCACAGATCCGGATGCTGCTGCAGCACCGTGGCCGTGATGTCGTGCGCCTTGCTGGCATCCCAGTTCGCGGCCTGGTTCGACACGATCTTGATCGCGGGATCCTTGCCGAGCACCTCGGCCGCTGCCTGCGCCTGTTCGATCGACACCGCCGACGTGGCCTCGCCCTGCACGATTGCGATCTTGCCCGACGTACCCGTGCCGCTACCGCAGCTGCGCACCATCTCCTCGCCGAGCAGGCGACCGACGGTCTTCCAGTCCGCCCCGACGTAGCCGCTGGTCTTCTGGTTGGAGACCATGTTGACCTGGATCACGATGATGCCCGCGGCCTCGGCACGCGCCAGCTCGCGCGCGTACAGCTGAACGTTCGGGTTGTGCACGACCAGCACGTCGGGTTTCTCGGCAATCAGCGAAGAGACTGCCTGCAAGGCGGCGGTGGAGTTCCAGTTCGGATCGCGCACTTCCAGACGCATGCCGCGCGCCTCGGCCTCGGCACGCATGACCTGCGTCCAGATCTCGGTCAGCGGCATGCCCAGCGCGATCGGCACCCAGGCGATGACCTTGCCCTTGAGCGCGGTGTCGACGCGCGCGTGCAGCATCGCGGAGCTGTCGCCACCGGAGAGATCGGGCACCTTCACGTGAGTGGCCGCCTCGGAGACCTGCGGGTCCTGCGCGTTGCGCGTGCCCGGGTCGCAGGCGGCGACGCCGATCACCGCGAGCGCGCTCGCAGCCGCGCGCAGCCACCGCTTCGCTCCCTCTCTCCGCGACAGCGGGGAGAGGGAGCCATCGAGGTCCGTGCCAATGATGTTCTTCTTCATGGTCTGCTCAATCTCCCTGCCTCGCCGTCTCCTCGTCCCGCGGATGCAGCCGGTTGTCGAGGATGATCGCCGCGAGCAGTACGCCGCCCTTGACGATGTTCTGGATGTTGTTGTCGAGATCCATGATCGTCATGCCGTTCAGCAAGGTGCCGATCAGCGCGGTGCCGGCCAGCACGCTGAGCACGCCGCCACGGCCGCCGACCAGGCTGACGCCGCCGAGCACGACGACCAGGATCACGTCGAAGATCAGCGTGGAATTGACGATCTGCGTGTTCATGCTCGCCGTCGAGGAAGCCATGACCAGGCCGGCGATGCAGCCGATGGCGGCACAGACCGCGTACTCGAGCATCGTCAGCGGACGGACCGCGATGCCGGTCAGCCGTGCGGCCTCGAGATTGTCGCCGTGGGCGTACACGAAGCGGCCCAGGGTCATCCTCGACAGGAAGACCTGCACGAGCAGCGCGACGAGCGCGAAGATCAGCACCGGCGCCGGCACGCCGAACAGGCGGCCCTGGCCGATCCATTCGAGTGCGCCGTGGCCCGACGGCAGGTAGGCGATCATGCCGTCGAGCAGAAACGTGCGGCCCAGACCGAACACCAGGAAGCCGGTCGCCAGGGTCGTGAACAGCGCCGGCACTTCGACGAACGCGATGATGAAGCCGTTGACCAGGCCGATTCCGATCGCCACGGCCAGTCCCGCGGCGCAGGCGCCGGGCCAGCCCCAGCCGTGCTGCAGCAACTGCAAGGCGAACGCCGAGCTGACCGCCATCGTCGCCACCAGCGACAGGTCGAGCCCGCGGCCGATCACGACCACGCTCATCGCGATGCCGAGAATGCCGAGGATCGCGACGCTGCGGGTCAGGGTCAGCAGGTTGCCGACCGTCGCGAAGCCGTCGAGCGTGAACGCGAAGCCGATCGCCAGCAGCGCGGTGACCATCAGGACGATCTGTTCCTGGGTCGGCCTCCAGCGCGCCGCGGCGGCGCCGCGGGTGGGCATCGCGGCTTGTTGTGCCATCTCAGTTCTTCCCCGTGGCCTTGCTGCGTTCCGCGTCGCGCAATTCGCGGCGCAACACCTTGCCGGTCGTCGTCATCGGCAGCGCGTCCATGAACGCGATCTCTCGCGGCACCTCGTGTTTGGCCAGGCGCTCGCGCACGAAGCCGCGGATCTCCTCGGCCAGTTCGGCGATGCCCTGTAAGTCCTTGCGCAGCACGACGAAGGCCTTGATCGACTCGGTGCGGACGGGGTCCGGCACGCCGACCGCGGCGGCCAGCATCACCGCCGGGTGACGCGTCAGTGCGTCTTCGATCTCGGTGGGGCCGATGCGATAACCGGAGCTGGTGATGATGTCGTCGGCGCGGCCGTGGAACCAGAAGTAGCCTTCTTCGTCGGTCGTGCCGAGGTCGCCGGTGATCAGCCAGTCGCCGATGTACTTCTCCTTCGTCGCCTTCGGGTTCTTCCAGTACTCCAGCATCATCACCGGGTCCGGGCGCCGGACCGCGATGTTGCCGATCTCTCCGGGTTTCAACTCGCGCCCCTGGTCGTCGACGATCGCGCAGACGTGCCCGGGAATCGCGCGGCCCAGCGAGCCGGGCTTCACCGGCATCACGCTGGCACAGTTGCCGAGCACGAGATTGCACTCGGTCTGGCCGAAGCCCTCGTTGACCGTGGTCTTCAGCGTGGCGCCGGCCCACTCGTGCAGTTCCTTGCCGACCGCCTCACCGCCGGAGAGGACGACGCGCAGGTTCACGCCCATGCCGAGTGGGTCCTTGACCTGACGCATCATGCGCAGCGCGGTCGGCGTCAGCAGCGCGGTGCTGACGTGGTGGCGCGCCATCAGCGCGCAGGCCTGGTCGGGATCAAAGCGCATCGCGCGCGAAGTGACGACCGGCACGCCGTGGTACCAGGCCGGCATCAGCACATCCATCAATCCCGCCAGCCAGGCCCAATCGGCCGGCGACCACATGACGTCGCGCGGTTGCGGCAGGAACTCGAACAGGAACTCCGCGCCCGGCAGGTGCCCGAGCATCGAGCGATGCGCCTGCAGGGCGCCCTTCGGATTGCCGGTGGTGCCGGACGTGAAGTTGAAGAAGGCCGGATCGTCGGCGCCGGTATCGACCGTCGTGAACGCATCGCTCGCCGGTTGCAGCGCCTTTTCCAGCAACTCGGCCTCGGGCTCCGCACCGTCGACGAGGAACAGCTTCTCGACGCTCGGCGCCTTGGCCCTGGCCTCGACGACCTTCGGCAGGTTGGCCTTGTCGGTGATGACGACGCGCACGCCGGCGTGATCGAGGCGATAGGCGACGGCATCGGGCCCGAACAGCACCGAACACGGCAGCGACACCAGCCCTGCCTTCCAGCAGGCGATGTGGCCGATCGCGACCCAGGGGTCCTGCACCATCAGCAGCATCACGCGATCGCCGCGCTTAAGGCCGAGGGACACCAGCAGATTGGCGAGCCGATTGGCCTGTCGCTGCACGTGGCGGAAGCTCATCTTCCACGGCTCGCCGGCGCCGTCCTCGCCGATCAGCGCGATCTTCGACTCATCCGCAGCATGACGGTCGCAGACGTGGGTGGCGATGTTGTAGCGTGCCGGCACGTTCCACTGGAAGGCGTCGTAGATCGCCTCGTACGTCGGCAGCCGCTGGATGCTGTTGCTCATTCGAAAGTCCTCAGCGTGCGCGCGGCGGCAGCACCTTGGCCGCCTGCATCTCTTTGAGCTGCCGCACGATCATGTCCTCGCTGTCTTCGCAGTCGTGGAAGCCGTGCTGGCGCAGCTTGATCGTGCTGAGCAGCGACAGCCGGTTGCGGTCGCCGTAGTCGAGGAAGAAGTCGACGATCTGCCAGGACGCGACGAGATCGCGCATCGCATATTTCTGCAGGCCGTGTCGTTCGACGATGCCGTTCCAGACGTCGGCCTTGTCGGCCATCACCACCGACAGGTAATCGGTGTGCGGCGGCGCGGTGTCCATGTCGAACACTTCGCGCGCGATGCGCGGATAGACGTTGACCCAGCAGAAGCAGTCGCCGTTGCCGACGTTGTAGATCTCGTTGGCGGCCCGCGATGTCGTGGCCGCCCACTCCAGCACCCGGGCCAGCAGATCCACGTCGACCGCTTCGAGCGGGCCGTCGGCACGACCGGTGAACCGCAGCGGTAGGTCCAGTTCACGACAGACCGCCGCGTAGACGCCCACACCCGGCAGGCAGGAGATCGGAGCACCGGTGGCGAAGCCCGAGATCATCTGCGGACGCAGGATCGTCCACGTCCAGGACTGGCCCTTCTGGCGTGCCTTCACCAGTTCTTCCTGCGGCGTGTAGAAACCCACCGAGATCAGGCGCGGATCGCGCTCCTTGGCCGGCAGCTTCATCGCGCCGGTGTGCGCACCGTAGGCCTTGGCGCCCTGGAACACGGTCATGTGTTCGAGGCCCTTCGCTGTGCGCAGCATCACGTCCAGGAAGTTGCCGAGCATCTGCACGTTGATGCCGACGAAGTCCTCGGCGCCACCGACCCAGCCTGCCTTGAGATCGCTGGTCTCGTAGACCGCGGCATAGACGATGTGCGTGACGTCGCCAAGGCCCGAGAGCTTGGCCTCGCAGTCCTTCGGATCGCGAAGATCCACGGCGATGTAAGTAGCCTTGCCGTCGAGGTCCCGGTAGGCCTGGTCGGGCGTGCGCCGGGACAGGCCCACGACCTCCCAGCCCTTGGACTCGAAGTGACGCACCGCGGCTCGTCCGGTCAATCCCAGCGCACCGGCGATCAGAACTTTCTTCTTTGCCATCTCGCTTTCTCCTCAGCTGCTGACGGCGGCGTCTGTGCGCCGATTCCGTCGGGAATCCTCAGTCCATGTTGGGTGCACGCGAAACGATCCGACGCGCCAGCGCGTGGCGGTGAACTTCCGACGGACCGTCGTAGATGCGGAACGGACGGATGTCGCGGTAGATGCGTTCGATGACGGTATCGCGCGTGATGCCGATCGAACCCAGGATCTGCATCGAGCGATCGACGACGCGGCCGAGTGCTTCGGAGCAGAACACTTTGCTCATGCTGGTCTCGTCGCGCGCGTGGTCGCCCTGGTCGAGCTTCCAGGCGGCGTGCCACAAGGTCAGCCGCGACAGGTGTAGGTCCATTTCGCTATCGGCGAGCATGAAACCGACACCCTGGTGTTCTCCCAGCGTCTTGCCGAACGAGTGGCGCTTGCCGGCGTGCTCCACGGCGATGGCATGGCAGCGCGCGGCGTGGCCGAGCCAGCGGGCGCAATGCGTCAGGCGCGCAGGCCCGAGGCGGATCTGCGCCTGGCGGAAGCCGGCGCCGATCTGTCCGAGCACCGCGTCGTGCGCGACCTTGCAGTCGACGTAGTTCACCTCGGCGTGACCGCCGGGCGAGTTGGTGTCGATGGTGTCGAGCATGCGCTCGAGCCGGAAGCCCGGGTTGTCCATTTCGACGAAGAACATCGACGCGCCGAGGTCCTTGCCGGTGCGGTCGATCGTGCGCGCCATGACGATGTTGTACGTCGCGCCCGGCACGCCGCTGATCATGTACTTGCGGCCGTTGATGACGTAGCCGTCCTCGGTCTCCTGCGCGGTCGCGCGCAGCAGCGAGGGATCGGCGCCGGCACCGTCCTCGGTGGTCTCGGTCATCGAGAACACCGAGCGGCCCTGTCCGGTGGCGATAGGCGCGAGGTAGCGCTGCTTCTGCTCCTCGGTGGCGCAGACGTCGAGCATGTGGCAGTTGCCTTCGTCCGGCGCCTGGATGTTCAGCGCCAGCGCGCCGAACGTGGACCAGCCGGTGGCCTCGAACACCACCGCGATGCCGCGGTGATCCAGGCCCATGCCGCCGTACGCGAGCGGCGCATGCGGCGACAGCAGGCCTTCGGCCTTGGACAGCGCGATCATTTCGAGGCGCAGTTCGTCGGTGGGTCCGTGCGGGCCCTGCCGCGGGTCGTTCTCGAACGGCACGATCTTCTCGCGCACGAACGTGCGGACCCGCTCGCGCAGCTTGGCCAGACCGCTGGGGATCTCGAAATCGATCATGGGGAACTCCGGGCAGCGCCTCCCGCGAGCAGGTCCTGCGCGCGGGCGAACAAGGTGGAAATGGACGGGGCGAAGCGCTCCCACAAGGGGTCCGGGCGACGGCCGTTGCGGTGCAGTTTCACGTTGAGGCAGGCGATGGCACCAAGGCGGAACTGCGCGAAGGCCTGGAACCATTCGAGGTGTTCGTGCGCGGTGCCGCCGGCACAGCGGTAGGTGTCGAGCAGCTCGACACGCGCGATCGGCGCGATCGGCTTCCAGCCGTCGGCCCATGCGGACAAGTCGGTCATCATCAGCAGCCAGCCGACGTCGATGCCCTGCGCGCCGATGCCGGACAGGTCCCAGTCGATCACGCCGGTCAGACGGCCATCGTGATAGAGCACGTTGCCCGGCTGGTAATCGCCGTGCACCAGACCGATCGGCGCTTCGGGCGGCGGCGTCGCGGTCAGCGCCCGATGCAGGCGCTGGCCCGCTTCGAGCCAGGCTGACTCCGGAGCGTGACGCAGCAGGCTGTTCCAGCGCTCGAGCTCGGAGGCCAGCGTGTACGGCGACTCCCAGTCGGCCAGGGCCTGCGTCCAGTCGAGCCGATGGAACCCGGCGAGCGCACGGATCGCCTGCAGCCAGAGCTCTCGAACGAAGGACTCATCGTTCGGAAACGAGGCATCCGGTTCCCAGATGACGAAGGTGCGCCCCGGCAGCCGCTCCATGACGATGAACTGCGTTCCGAGCAA
>CAZXXM010000173.1:3158-7037 GCA_964644715.1 uncultured Salinisphaerales bacterium | reverse complement strand
GGGATATCGGTGGCTCGTTACGGGGTGAATTTTTCTTTGGCCTTGCCAAGGGGGAAAGCGTTCAACGCAAAGGCGCAAAGAACGCAAAGAAAGAAAAGAGGAAGAACTGAAAAATCTTTGCGTCCTCTATTTTCCTTTGCGCTTTTGCGTTGAATGCTTTTCGGGGTTCCACCGTCGACCTGTCGCGCGCCCCGTCCGCCCCGCCCGCTACACTCGGCGCTCGATTTTCCGCGGAGCGCGCCGTGTCCGTCCTCTCTCACCCCGAATACGACGATCACGAGCTCGTGGCGTTTCACCGCGATCCGGCTTCCGGGCTGCGCGCGATCGTCGCCATCCACAACACCACGCTCGGGCGTGGCCTCGGTGGCTGCCGCGTGTATCCGTATGCGAGCGAGGCCGCCGCCATCACCGATGCCCTGCGCCTGTCGCGCGGCATGACCTACAAGGCCGCGCTCGCCGGGTTGAAGCAGGGTGGGGGCAAGGCGGTGGTGATCGCCGATCCGCGGCGCGACAAGACGCCGGCGATGATGCGGGCGATGGGGCGGATGGTGCAGTCGCTGGGCGGCCGCTACGTGATCGCCGAGGACTCGGGGACCGACGAGGCCGACATGCACGAGGTCGCCAAGGAGACCGCCTTCATCGGCGGTGGCGCCGCGCCGCTGAATCCCGAAGATCCCGGTGATCGCGACACTTCGGCGGCCACCGCGCTCGGCATCTTCTTCGGCATCCAGGCGGCCGTGCGTTTCAAGCTCGATCGCGAGGACTTGAGCGGGCTGCGGGTGTCGATCCAGGGCGCGGGCAAGGTCGGAAGCGTGCTCGCCCGTCATCTGCACGAGGCGGGAGCGAAATTGTTCGTCTGCGACGCGCACGCGCCGGCGGTCGAGGATTGCGTGCGTCTGTACGGCGCCACCGCGGTCGACGCGGCGGAACTGTTCGAGCTCGACGTCGACGTGTTCTCACCCTGTGCACTCGGCGCGATCTTCAACGACGACAGCGTGCCGCGACTGCGCGCGGCGATCGTCGCGGGCGCGGCGAACAACCAGCTCGCCGAGCCGCGGCACGGCAAGGCGCTGCTCGAACGCGGCGTGCTGTACGCACCGGATTACGCGGTCAACGCCGGCGGCATCATCAATCTCTACTACGAGGGACCGACGCGGCGCTGGGCCGACGTGGAGTCGCACCTGCGTCGCATCGGATCGACGCTCACGGCGATCTTCGAGCGTTCGCGGGACGAAGGGCGGCCGACCGATCAGATTGCGGATCGAATGGCGGAAGCGATATTCCGTGCACCGCGAGGCATCGCCTGAGTAGCCCGGACAAAGTCCGGGGTGCCTTCATCTAGACAGCGCGACCCCGGACTTCGTCCGGGCTACGACGGCTATGGTTTCGCGGGGTCCAGGGGCGGTTCGGGCGGAATCTTGAACAGCTCGTCTACCAGCGCCTTCGACAAGGTGTAGCGCACGCCGAGTGCCTTGCTGGCGAGCACCAGCTGCGGATCGCGCGCCTGTACGACGAGGTCGAGCACGCGGCCGTCGTCCAAGGTGATCTTCACGGCGTCGCCGCTGGAACCTTCCGGCGCGTCGGCGGCATTCCACAGCGCCCGCGCATTGCGCCAGGACTCGGCCAGCGTCGCGACCCGCGCCGGCTTGGCGTCGGGGACCTGCTCGGCGCTCCAGGCGCCGTCGGCGGCCTTGTCCAAGGTCAGGCCGGGCAGCTCGATGCGCTTGAGCGTGGCGCCCTCGGGCACGACGGCTTTCGACACGAGGTCCGAATAGTCGGCATCCAGTGCGGCACTCGGCGGATCGTCGACGACACCGATCATTCCGCCGGAGGCGACATAGCGGCGGTACTTGATCGGCTCGCTGCCGCCGAGGTCGATGCGCGTGTCGTCCAGGGTGACGCTGTATTTCGGCGGATCGAGCTCGAGCTCCTTGCGATCGACACCGGCGTCGAGCTTCGACTTCACCTCGAGATCGGCCAGTGCCAGGATGCCGCCGATCTCGTACTTGTCGGTGGCGCTCTGGACGGGCTCGACCAGCCACCACGCGTCCTTCTTCTTCTCCAGCTTGATCGTGGGTTTTCCCGGATGCTGGATCGCAATGCGCGTGACGGCGTCCTGCTCGAGCGCGGTCAGCGGAGGTCCGGTCTCTTCCTTCTTCTGGCCGAACCACAGCGCGGCGCCGAGTCCGCCGGCGACGACCAGCAGGCCTAGATTGAGATAGCTGCGATTCATGGCGTGAGCTTCAGCGACGGCGACGCAGGATCCAGCGCGTCACACCGATGCCGATCAGCAGCAGCGGCAGCACGATGACGAAGCCGGCGCCGATCAGGATCACCGCCCAGTTCGGCAGGAACAGGTTGGTGTCCGGCGCCTTGGGCACGTCGATGTTGAGCTGCGAATCGCGGCTGGCCAGCCACTGCACGATGTTCAATCCGAGCTGCTGGTTGCCGAGCTGGCCGAGCGAGGCATCGGACAGGAAGTCGGCGTCGCCGATCAGCACGACGCGCTGCTGCCGGGTCGCGGCAGGCTTGGGTTCCTCGCCTTCGGCCGCTTTCGGCGTGGGCGGCGCGCTCGGGTCCGGCAGGTCGCGCGTCAAGGTCAGGCCGATGATCAGCGGTCCGGCGATGTCGCCGGCCTTGGTGTCGAGCGACACGCCGGTCTCGCTGATCGGCTGCGTTTCGAGCCAGGCTTCCTTGCTCGAGGTCAGCAGCGGCAGCATCGTGAATCCGCTGCTCGTCTTGTCGGCGACCAGCGAGCGCACCAGCGGGAACAGGGTGACCTGGTCGAGTCCGCGCGTGACCGGATTCTGCGGATAGTCGAGCGCGGCAAAGATGCCGGGGTGGCCGGTGCCGAGCAGCTCGTATTCCGGGAACACCGCGTAGCCGTTCTGCCAGGTGATGCCCAGGGTCTCGGCCACCGGCAGCAGGCCGGGCACGTAGTCCGGGTCGGCCAGCCACAGCAGGTTCCCGCCCTTCTTCACGTAGTCGTCGATCAGCTTGACCTCGCCTTCGAGCATCGCGCTCTTGGGGCTGGCAATGACCAGCACCGAGGTGTTGTCGGGAATCGACGGCGTCTTGACCAGGTTCAGCGGCTGGTAGCTCAGGCCCTTGTCCTTGAGCACCTGCGCGAACTGCGAATAGGCGTTCTGATCCTGCGCATCGACCACGGCGCGCTCGCCGTGGCCTTCCAGAAAGACGATCCACTTCTCGCCGGTATAGCTCAGGCGCTGCAGCGCGCCGGTGATGGTCTGCTCGGACATCGAGCGCAGGTTCTCGCGGCGGCCCTGGTAGTCGATGACGACTTCACCGGCGAACGAGACGTTGTACTCCTTCACCTTCTGCGGCTGGCTGCTCGGATCGATGAACTCGAGCTCCACGTCCTTCTTGAAGCGCCGGTACTGGTCGGCGAAGAACTCTACGGTCGCGCGCTCGGGCGCGCCGGGATAGGCGAACGCGATGAAGCGGATCGGATCCTTCATCGTGGCCAGCTGCTGCTGGCTCGCCGCGGAGATGGTGTTGCGCTTGTTGAACGTCCAGTCCTGCTTGACGCTGTAGCGCACCGACAGGAAGCCGAGCATCACGATCACGGCAAGGAACAGCACGCCGCTGATGAGCTGTTGAACGAGATTGCGGTTCTTCTGTTTCATGGTCGTCGCGCCCGGTTCAGTTCCGTTCCATGTCGAGCCGCAACACGGTCAGCCACAGGAAGAGCGCGGTGAACAACAGGTAGTAGACGACGTCCGAGGAATCGAACAGGCCGCTGATCAGGTCCTGGTAGTGGCTGATCAGGGACAGGTAGTCGAACACCGGCGCGAACGGCGAATCGAAGCTCGCCGGCATCTTCAGCAGCCAGATCACCAGCAGCGCGGCGAAGCTGCC
>CAZXXM010000173.1:0-3058 GCA_964644715.1 uncultured Salinisphaerales bacterium | reverse complement strand
CGGCGCGTCTCGTTGGCGGCGATCGCGAGGATGTTTCCGATCATGCTGCGTTCCTCATCACGGGCACGGCATCGCCCGACGTCAGTTCGACGAAGATCTCTTCGAGCGTCTTGGCCTCCATGCGCAGCTCTTGCAGGCCCCAGCCGCGTTGCACCGCGAGCGCGGCGAGCGCCTCGCGCGGGTCGGCACCGGGCTCCAGGCCGAGGCGGAAGCGGTTGGCGTCCAGCGACTCGACCGCGACCACGCCCTGCACCTCGGACAACTCCGGGGTCGACGGCGGCCGCGCGAAGCCGACGATGAGCTTCGGATTGCCCAGGTGCGCATCGATCGCCGCGTCGTACACCAGGCGTCCGCGGTTGACGATCATCACGCGGCCGCAGACGGCCTGGATCTCGGGAAGGATGTGGCTGGACAGGATTACGCTGTGGATGCGCCCGAGCTCGCGGATCAGCGTGCGGATCTCGCGGATCTGGATCGGGTCGAGGCCCACGGTGGGTTCGTCGAGCACCACCACCGGCGGGCGATGGATGATGGCCTGGGCCAGGCCCACGCGCTGCTGGAAGCCCTTCGACAGATTGCCGATGACGCGGCGCCCGACGTCGGACAGCCCGCAGTCGCGCTTGGCCGATTCGACCGCGCCGGCACGCGCCTTGGACGCGACGCCGTGCAGGCCGGCGCAATAGCGCAGGTACTCATCGACGGTCAGCTCCGGGTAGACCGGCGGCTGCTCGGGAAGATAGCCGAGTTGCTGCTTGGCCCGCACGGCGTCGTCGCGCAGCGACCGACCCTTGATGAAGACCTCGCCCTCGCTGGGCGCCAGGTTGCCTGTGAGCATCTTCATCGTGGTGGACTTGCCGGCGCCGTTGGGGCCGAGCAATCCGAGAATCTCGCCCTGCGCGAGCCTGAGATTGAGATCGGCGACGGCCACGTTGGGGCCGAATCGCCGGGTGAGGCCGCGGGCCTCGATCAGGATGTTGTCGCTGGCCATCTCGTTATGGGACTCGAAGAAGTGATGGACGCGCGATGGACCGCGCTGGCTGCGAGCGGTTCCACTGCGGGCGCGATTCTACGGAATCGCCGGCCTTGCGCCTCGTGGCCGATGGCCCGACCACACCCGTAGCCCGGACGCAGTCCGGGGTTGCGCTCGATTTGTGAGAAACATCCCGGACTGCGTCCGGGCTACGGCGGATGTGGGGCGTCCGCGTATCCCCACGTGCGGACGCGAAGTTTTCATTTGGTATGGTGTCGGCCCGCCCTTCTCATCGGTCGATCCGAAGATCATGAATCCGACCCTGATCCAGTCCGTCGCTGCCGTCATTTTCGGCATCGCCTTGATCCATACGTTCTCGACGAAATTCTTCGAGCACCTGGCGAATCGACACCCCTCCCACGAGGGCATCTTCCACCTGCTCGGCGAGGTGGAGGTGGTGTTCGGCTTCTGGGCCATGGTGCTGGTCGTGCTGATGTTCGTGCTGGCGGGCAAGACCGACGCCGTCTCCTACGTGGATTCGCGCAATTTCACCGAGCCGCTGTTCGTGTTCGCGATCATGATCGTGGCCGGCAGCCGCCCGATCCTGAACCTCGCCACCCTGATGGTGCGCGGCGTGGCGCGTGTGATCCCGCTGCCCGGGCCGGTGGCGATGTACTTCACGATCCTTTTCTTCGTTCCGCTGCTGGGTTCTTTCATCACCGAGCCGGCGGCGATGACCCTGGGCGCTCTGATGCTGCGCGACCGCTTCCTCGACGAGGACGAGGGTCTGAGTACGCGATTCAAATACGCCACGGTCGGCGTGCTGTTCGTCAACGTCTCGATCGGCGGCGTGCTGACGCCATTCGCCGCACCGCCGGTGCTGATGGTGGCGGGCAAGTGGGGCTGGGACATCGCCTTCATGCTGACGCACTTCGGCTGGAAGGCCGCGATCGCGGTGACCGTGAACGCGGTGGCGGTGACGGCCCTGTTCGCCGGCGAGTTGCGCAAGGTTCCCACGCCCGCCGAGTCCAAGCGTGCGGCGGTGCCGCTGCCGATCATGGTGGTGAACGTGCTGCTGCTGGGAGGGATCGTGGTGTTCTCGCATCACCCGGCGCTGTTCCTCGGCCTGTTTCTGTTCTTCCTCGGCTTCGCCACCGCATACCGTCATCATCACGGGCGTCTGATCATCCGCGAGGGCCTGCTCGTCGCCTTTTTCCTCGCGGGCCTTGTGGTGCTGGGCGGGATGCAGCAATGGTGGTTGCAGCCGCTGCTGCTGCAGATGAACCCGAACCAGGTGTATTTCGGCGCCACCGCGCTGACCGCGATCACCGACAACGCGGCCTTGACGTACCTGGGCTCGCTCGTCGAAGGGCTGACCGACGAGTTCAAGTACATGCTGGTGGCCGGTGCCGTCACCGGTGGCGGCCTGACGGTGATCGCCAATGCGCCGAACCCGGCCGGCTATTCGATCCTCAAGGGGAAATTCGAGGACGAGAGCATCGGCGCGCTCGGGCTGCTCGTCGCCGCCTTGCCGCCGACGTTGGTGGCGATCGTCGCGCTGCGCTATCTCTGAGGAACGAAGGGATGAACGAGTTCAAGGGAATCGAGGAACTGGCCGAGCGTCTCACGGCCATCCTGCCGCCGGGACTCAAGAGCCTGCGGGCGGAGCTGGAAGACAACTTCCGCGCGGTGCTGCGCGCCAACCTCGAGCGCTGGGACCTGGTGTCGCGCGAGCGTTTCGACGTGCAGGCCGAGTTGCTCGCGCGCACGCAGAAGCGGCTCAAGGAACTGGAGGCGCGGCTGACGGCGCTGGAGAAGGGCCGGCAATCGGAAACCGTGAACGCGGAACCGTCGTAAAGGTCAGCGCTTCGGGCCTGCGTTGTCGGAGCGCCACCTCGTGTCCCTGGCGACCGTCCTTTCCCGCGCACTGAACGGTTTGGTCGCGGACTTGGTGACGGTCGAAGTCCACCTCGCGCCAGGGCTTCCGGGCATCAACATCGTCGGTCTGCCGGAAGCGGCGGTGCGCGAGGCCAAGGATCGCGTGAAGGCCGCGCTGCAGACCTGCGGCTATCCGTTTCCGAACCGCCG
>CAZXXM010000172.1:0-7050 GCA_964644715.1 uncultured Salinisphaerales bacterium | reverse complement strand
GGCGCGCGCCGGCTCGTCCTCGCTGATGGAGCTGGAAGAAGCGAACTTCTGATCAGCTTCTGATCAGGAAGGATCAGGCAGTACGAAACGGGGCCGCGCGATGCGGCCCCGTTTCGTTTGTGCCGCACGGAATCAATTGCCAAGGCGGCGCAACTGCGCGAATTCGGCGAGATCCAGGGTTCCATCGCGGCTTTCGTCGAGGCGTCGGAAGGCCGACGCGACGTTTTCGTTGCGGCCGGCTTCGCTCGGCGTCAGGGCGCCGTCCTTGTCGCGATCGAGATCGGAAAAACTCTCGCTCATCGTCGCCATCGGTGCCGCGCCGCCGGCCGCCGGCGAAGCCGCGGGCGCCGGCAGCATCTGCTCGGCGCTGGACTCCGGCGGTACGGCCTGTGCGTTCACGATGCTGCTGGTGGTGAACACGAGCGTTGCGAGCGAGATCGCGGACGCGAACTTCGAAACCTTCATTCTCATCGTGTGACCTCCTTGCCCTGGAACGGGCTGTCATGGAGGTCCACGTTTTCAGCTCAACTGAAACCTGCGCTGAACACGATCGCTACCGGGCCCTCACTGCAACCAAAGGTGCTCGATCACGGTCCGGACAGTTTCGCGACGACCGCGCGATTGAGGCGATCCGGAAGCAGGCAGATGGCGCGATACATCGCCTGCGTCTGCACGCCGACCGGCCAATGCACGCGGTGTCCGCGATGATTCGCGGCCTTCCAGATGGTGTTCGCGACGTCGTCCGCGGTCAGGCGAACGCCCATCGAGCGGATCGCTGTCAGATCCAGCCCATCGACCATCTTGGTTTTCACGAACAGGGGCCAGATGTCGCTGACCCGGATGCCCTGCGAACGCCATTCCAGGTCGAGGGCTTCCGTCAGCCCGCGCACCGCGAATTTCGTCGACGAATAACTCGCCAGGCCGGCCGCGCCGTAAATGGCGGAAGCCGAGGCCAGACTGATGAGCCGTGACCCCGGCGTGCGACGCAGGAACGGATATGCCGTGTGGGCGCCGTTGATGACACCCTTGAGATTCACGTCGACGATGGCGTGGTGCATCGACAGCGGAATCTCGGTAAAGGCGCCGGATGTTGCGATACCGGCATTGTTGAGCAGAACGTCGAGGCGCCCGCCGGCGGCGATGAAGAAGGTTTCGAGCGCCGAGGTCCAGGCCGCCGGGTCTCGCACGTCGAGGACACCTGCAGAGCAGTCGTCCGCGCCGAGCTGTTCGCGCAGCGCCGTAAGAGCGTTGGTGTCGATGTCGTACAGGCCGACGAACCAGCCCTCGCGCGCAAATCGCTCGGCGGTCGCCCTGCCGATTCCTTGCGCCGCGCCTGTGATGAAGATCGATTTCCGGGTCATGCGAGCGCTCGCGTGTGTCGGGCGGTGCCCGCGGGGGATGTCCAGTGGTCCTGAAGGAAATCGGCGATGCGGCGGATCGCCGCGTCCGACGCGTCCAGCAGCCCTGCGTGGACCTGGAAATCGTGCCAATAACCCTCTTCGATCTCGAGCTTCGCGCCGAGGCCCGCGGCATGTGCCTTGGCGACGAGCCTTCGCGAGTCGTCCAGCAGGATCTCGTCGCTGCCGACCTGGACCAGCATCGGCGGCAGTCCATCGAGATGCGCGTGGAGCGGCGATACACGCGCATCGGTCGCCGCCAGGCTGCCGCGATAGGCGTCGCCGGCGCGTTGCAGCCAGAACCGGCCGAGCATCGGATCGGCGGCGTCGAGCGAATCGATCGTGCTGCCGGACAGGCTCAGATCCGTCCACGGCGAGATCAGGATCAGCGCGGACGGCATCGGCAACCCGGCATCGCGCAGGGCCATCGCGGTGCACAGCGCCAGACCGCCGCCGGCCGAATCGCCGGCCAGCGCGATGCTGCCTGGAACGTAGCGGTCGAGCAGCGCGCGATAGGCAGACAGCGCGTCTTCGAGCGCCGCCGGGTAGGGGTGTTCCGGCGCGAGGCGGTAGTCCGGCACGAGCACCTGGCAGCGTGCCGTAGCGGCCAGGTGCGAGGTCAGCGCCTTGTGCGTCTTCGGCGAACCCAGCGTGTAACCGCCGCCGTGCAGGTACAGGACGATCCTGCGGTCGTCGCTCTGACGGTGGCGCACCCAGGTACCGGGAACGCCCCAACGGCCGGGTTCGCTCTGCGTGCCGGACGCACGCAAGGTCGTCGACGTGACGAAGACCATCCACGCGCGCTGGAGGCGTTCCGGGACCGGCCGGCCCATGACGCTCTTGAACAGCAGTCGCAACGAGGTGCGCAGCAGGCCGCGCAAAAAATTCTGCATCCGAAACTCCCTCGGCCTCGCGGGCCGCAACATTCGAAGACCGGTGCGGGCGAACGTCCGCCGCTCACACGGCTTCGCATTGTCACGCAGTCCACGCGCGGATCGCGCGCGTCGCGTCGGGTTCAGCCGGTGACGGTGGTGTCGATCTCGCCGCCACCGAGGCAGCGCTCGCCTTCGTAGAGCACGCAATACTGCCCCGGCGACAGCGCGCGCTGGAGCTCGTCGAAGCGGACTCGAATGCGACCGTCCGCCAGGCGCTCGATGCGACAGTCCTGCAGAACCTGGCGATGGCGTACGCGTGCCTGGAGGGCGGCGTCCGGATGCGATGGCGCGCCGAGCCACGAGAACGCCGACGTTTCCAGTTGCCGGCTCATCAGCAGCGGATGCCGGGAATCCTGCGAGACGACCAAGGTGTTCGTGCCGGTCTGCTTGTCGGCGACGTACCAGGGTGCTTCGAGCGCACCTCGACGGCCGCCGATGTTCAGGCCGCGTCGCTGGCCGAGCGTGTAGAACATCAGGCCCTGGTGCTCGCCGATCGAGGCGCCGTGGTCGTCGACGATCGGTCCTGGATCGGGCTTCAGGTATTGCTGCAGGAACTCGCGGAAAGGCCGCTCGCCGATGAAGCAGATCCCGGTCGAATCCTTGCGCCGGTGATTCGGCAGCCCCGCGCTGCGCGCGAGTTCGCGAACCTGCGGCTTGGTGAGATCGCCGATGGGGAAGAGCACGCGATCGAAATGCGCGCGCGCCACCAGCGCGAGGAAGTACGTCTGGTCTTTGTCCTCCGTGACCGAACGGAGCAGCACGGGGCCGTCGGGCGCGGCTTGCAGGCGGGCGTAGTGGCCGGTGGCGACGAAGTCGGCGCCCAGGCGCAGCGCGTGTTCGCGGAACGGCTGGAACTTCACCTCGCGATTGCACAGCAGATCCGGATTCGGCGTGCGCCCGGCGCGATAGTCGTCGAGGAAGTGGCGGAACACCCGGTCGCGATACTCGGCGGAGAAATCGACGCGATGCAGCGGAATGCCGAGTTCTTCGGCGACGGCCCGAGCGGATTGAAAATCCTCCGCCGCGCCGCAGTACGCCGCTTCGTCTTCGGTCCAGTTCTGCATGAACAGTCCCGAGACGCGATACCCCTGATCCTTGAGTCGCCAGGCGGCGACGGCGGAATCGACGCCGCCGGAGAGGCCGACGATGACGTGGGGCATGCTCATGGGGCGCGCATGATCGATGATTCGGCGGCAGAAAGCAGCGCGGGACGCGACGGTATAGTGCGGGCCGACATGAATTCTCCAGCGACCGCATCACGCCGGGCAGAGCGCCTGCTGATCGAGATCCTGTGCCGGCGCGACGAGGCGGCGGGGCATCCGCTCGAAAGCGCTGCGGCCGATCTCGGAGCAGTCCGTGCCGGCGGCGATCTGGCGCAACGGATTCGCACGCGCGCCTTACGCTTGCCTGGATCGGAAGAAGCGCTGGTCCAGATCGCACGCGTGTTGGGGGTGGGGCGGGCGCTGGCCATCGGCTTGATGGTGCTCGCGGCGATGGCGGGCATCGCCGCGGCGAGTACCGCGCTCGGCGCGGGGCGGGATCTGAGCATTCCCTTGATCCTGTTCGCGCTGGTCGGTGTGAACGTCTTCATGCTGCTGGTGTGGATCGCCCTGCAGGGGGCGCCCCTGCGGACAGCGTCCTGGTGGGTCTGGTTGTGGAGCGGCCTCGTACGCCGTCTGGGCGGCCTCGCGCCGCCGCCGGTGCCCGCTTCCTCGCAGGACGCAGGATGGGAAGCCGTCCAGGTTCTCTCGCGGGGACCGGGGGCGCGCTGGCGGGTGGGTATCGTGCTGCACAGCGCCTGGCTGGCCTACACCCTGGCGGGCTTGCTGACCCTGGGGTTGCTGCTCGCCGCGCGCCGCTACGAACTGACGTGGCAGACGACCTTGCTCAGCGCCGAGGGACTGCGTGAACTCGCCGATCTGCTGTCGCTGGCTCCGCGCCTGCTCGGCGCTCCCGGTCCGGAGCAGCTCTCCTTGAGCGCTGCCGCGAGTGCCGAGGACCATCGCGGGTGGGCGAGGTGGCTGTTGTCGGCGGTGCTGGTCTACGGCGTGGCGCCGCGCCTGATCGCGCTGGCCGCCTGCATGGTGATGACCTTGCGGACCGAGCCGCGCTGGGACCGCGAATTGGCGCGCCCGGGCTACGCCAGATTGCGTGACCGCCTGATGCCGGATCGGCGAGACCGGGTGATCACGGACGCCGCATCCCCGGAGCCTGCGCCAGCGTCCGGAATCGCGATCGCGGCCGAGTTGCCGCCGGCGGAGCCTTTGCATGGCCTGATGCTCGAGTGGCCGGATGCGATTCCCGATTCGCCCTCTTCCCGGTGGCGCTGGTTCGGCCTGGCCGACGACCTGGAGAGTCGCGCCGCGGCGCTGGCGAAGCTGCGCGCAGGGCCCGTCGCCGGGCTGGTGATCGTCGTGCGTGCGACCGCGACCCCGGATCGCGGCGTGCAGCGATTCGTTTCCGATCTGGCGCAGGCGGCCGGCGCGAAGACCTGGATCGCGCTGGGAGACATGTCGGGCCTGGATGCGCGCGGCGCGACTGCCAGGGAGCGGCGTATCGGCGATTGGCGGCGTCTGGCCGCGGAGGCCGGTGCTTCCGGTGGCGTGCTGGAATGGAACGAAACCGCTGGCCTGACGTGCACGTTGGATTCGGAAAAAGGCGGGCGATGAGCGAAACGCCGATCGAGATCGTCGTCGCCGGGCATACCAACACCGGGAAGACGTCGCTGCTGCGCACGCTCACGCGCGATGCCGGGTTCGGCGACGTCTCGGATCGTCCGTCGACGACGCGCGACGTGTCACGCGTGGAACTGCTGGTCGACGGACAGGTGCTGATCCGTCTCTACGACACGCCCGGCCTCGAAGATCCGTTCGGACTGATGCAATGGTTCGAGGACAACGATACGTCGCATGCCGATCCAGTCGCCGCGATCGACGCTTTTCTCGCCGGCGATCACGGTGACGGCCGGTTCGAGCAGGAAGCCAAGGTGCTGCGACAACTCCGGCGAAGTGACGCCGCGCTGGTGGTCGTCGATGCACGCGAGCCGATGCTTCCCAAGCATCGCGAGGAACTGCGCCTGCTGGCGCAGTGCGGACGTCCGTTGATGCCGGTTCTGAATTTCGTCGCCGATCCCGCCGCGCGGACCCTGGAATGGCGAGAAGGCCTCGCGCGAATGGGCCTGCACGTGCTGGCCGACTTCGACACCGTGGTGTTCGACCACCGGGCCGAGTGTCTTCTGTTCGAGAAGCTGATGCTGCCGCTCGAGGCCCGCGCGGTCGAGTTGCGCAGCTTCGTCGCCAATCGCGAAGCGCAACGCGAGCAGCTGATCGATGCGGCTTGCCGCGCAATAGCGGAATTGCTGATCGATGCCGCTGCGCTGCAACTCAGGGCATCCGTCGAGGGAGACGGCATCGAGCAGGCGGCGCAGTTGCAGCACCTCGTGCGCATGGCCGAACAACAGTGCGTGAACGCCTTGCTCGGACTGTTTCGTTTCGACCTCGGTGCGTTCGCACCGCCGAAGCTTCCGCTCGATCAAGGCCGATGGCAGCTCGATCCTTTCGATCCGGAGGCGCTGCGCGTCCTGGGGATTCGAACCGGTTCGGCGGTGGCCGCCGGCGCCGTGGCAGGCCTTTCGATCGATGCGATGGTGGGAGGCGCGAGCCTCGGGGCGGGTGCGCTGATCGGAGCGGGTGCGGGGACCGCCTGGAGCCTGTATCAATCCTGGGGGCGTCGCTGGACCGATCGCCTGCGCGGGTTTCGCACGCTGGCTCCCGAAGAACCGACGCTGGCCCTGCTGGCGGCCCGGCAGCTCGCGTTGCTGCGTGCGCTGCTGGGTCGCGGGCACGCGGCAACCCAGGCGGTCACGATCGGGCGCGTCGAAGGATGGCCGAGCGAAGCGATCCGCGAGGCCGTACTGCGGGCTCGATCGCATCCGGAGTGGTCGGCGCTGAACGGCGCGGGCAGCGCGAAATCGGAACTGGTGATCGCACCGCTGAGCACGGCCTTGCGGGCCGCACTGGAGCCGCCGGTCGGCCACTCGGACTGATTCGTCCGCCGTTTCGTCCCCGTACGCGTCGCCGGGGCGACGAAGGCGCAGGCTCTGCGGTCAGCGTTGCTCGGCCTGCTCGCGGATCAGATCCAGCGGATAACGCCGACCCGCCCGATAGTCTTCGATGCATTGAAGAACGGAGGGACTGCGCCACTCGCTGCGCCTGGCTTCGAGTTCCTCCGGCGTGAGCCACAGCGCGCGGACGATGCCCTGGTCGAGCGCACGATCCGGATGGTGGCGAATCGCGTCGGCAATGAAGGCGAAGCGAACGAAGGGATAGGGCAGCGAACGGGGATGCCAGATGTAGGTTCCCAGGAACGCGCGCGGCTCGATCTCCCAGGCGGATTCCTCCAGGGTTTCCCGCCTGACGGCTTCGAGCAAGGTCTCGCCCTGTTCCCAGTGTCCCGCGGGCTGATTGAGCCGCAGCTCGCCGTTGATGAATTCCTCGACGATCAGATGACGGCCCTCGCGCTCGACGATGGCCGCGACGACGACGTGAGGTTGCCAGGTGTCGTTCACGGTGCCGGCGGTGTCGTCGCGGCCGCTGGTTCGAGACGGCCTTGGCGGCGAAGGTGATACCAGCCCTGGGTGTCGGGCTGCCCGAGGTTTGCCACCAGATTGCCGACCATCGGCGGAGCGCCCGGCTTGGGACGCATCTGCAGGTTCATCT
>CAZXXM010000171.1:5118-7101 GCA_964644715.1 uncultured Salinisphaerales bacterium | reverse complement strand
CACCGCGTCGATGAATCCATGGGAGTGGGCGGTTCGCAGGCCCTGCGCGATCAGCAGCCGCGCCGCATCGTCCTCGCCGCTCTCGACCGCGCAATGGGCGGCGAGCAACGCGATGGTGCCGCAGATTCCGGCGTTGTCTCCCAGGTGTTCGGGTAGCGATGCGAGTGCCGAACACAGGGGGGCATACGCCTTTGCATACTGTCCTTCCAGCATCGTCGGCAGATTCGTCAGCGCCACGATCCAGCCTTGCGCGTACTCGCTGCGGGTCTGGGAGGCCGTCGACCGTGCGGCCAGGATCGCAGCGCGGGCCTCGCCAAAGTCGTAGACGCTCGAGGCGCGGATGCTGCGGATGCAACGCGCCACCGTCGTGTCGAAGGGATCTTGCGCGACGGCGTGGTCCAGCCAGCGGGCGGCCTGCCGATCGGCATCGTCCAGGGCATCGGTGAAGACGGCTATGCACATGCGGACGATGTCGAGCCGCCGTTCGATGTCGAGCACCGTGCTGGACGAACGCGCCGCACTGCGCGCACGGCGGATACGGCCTGCGAAGCGCTCGAGCTGGTGATGTCCCTCGTCGTAACGCTGGTTGAGCACCAGGCCCCAGACGTACCAGTACTCCGCCTCCCAGCCGAGCGTGGCTCCTTGATCCAGCAGGGCACGCGCCCAAGCCAGGTACTGCGGCGTATCGCCCCGGTTGCGGACGAAGCCCGGTGCGGCCTTCTCGAGAATTCTCACCGCCAGCGGCAGCGCCTGCGCCGCCAGCGCGTACTCGACAGCGTCGCGGAACTGCCCCTTTCGTTCGCATTCGTGGGCGGCACGTTCCAGCACGTCGCGGCGCTGTTCGGGGCTCTGGGACTGCCGCGCCTCGCCTTGCAGGCACTGTCGGAACAGGCCGTGAAGGCGATAGCGGCTGCGCGATCGATCCAGCGGCACCATGAAGACGTTGTGTTGCACCAGCCAGTCGAGGTGGGCCTGTGCCTCGACATCGCCCGTGGCCTGCGCACACAGCGCGGCGTCGAAGGTGTGCAGTGGCGCGATCGCCAGCAGGAAGTCGCGCAGGGCAGGCGAGAGCCCGCTGAGCACCTGCCGGTTCAACAGGGCGACGAGGTCTTCGTCCGAGCCCGAGAATTGCTGCAGCAGCGCGCGCGGCTCCCGGCTGGTCGCGAGCGCGAGCTGCATCATGCGCAGCGCTGCCGGCCAGCCCTCGGTCTGGTCGAGAATGGCTTCGAGATGTTCCGGTCCGAGCGTGCCGGTGATGCGAGGGCCCAGCAGATCGGTCAGCCCCGCGAGATCGAGGCTCAGATCGGCGTAGCCGACCTGCCTGACGCGGCCCTCCAGCTTGGCCCGAGCGAGGTGTATCGGCAGTGCTGTGGTGCTCGACAACACGAAGCGCGCATGCGCTGGCGTCTCGAAGACCAGTCGCTCCAGCAGCGGCCCCAGCAGAGGATCCGTGCAGAAGTGCAGGTTGTCGACGAAGGCGGTGAATCCCTCTGTCCGTTCGTTCGCGATCCGGATCAGGCCCTCGATCCGGCTATCGAGTGATTCGTCCCCCCGGAACAGCGCCTGCGTCGGATGCGGGCGGTTGTCGCGCCGCATGGAATGCCGCTCCAGGCGCTGCAGCACGTCTTCCGCGCGGGCGTCGCGCTCGTCGAGCGTGGTCCAGTAGCGGCGCTCTCCACGCTCGGCCAGTCGCGCGTACCACTCCGTCATCAGCACCGTTTTCCCGTAGCCGACCGGCGCGACGATCGCCAGCAGCTTGGGCTGCTCCTCGGCCCGCTCGATCTCGGCCAGCGCTCGTGTCATGACGGGCCGGAACGCGTAATGGGGCGGCTCTCCGCGGCGGACGGCGTGAGGATCGGAGTCCGGGTTCATCGGCAGGCGGGGCGACGGGACGGCGGCAGGATGGCCCAGGCGGGCGCCCGGCCGGTAGGTACTTTAGTACTGAGGTCCCTCCGGGCGTCCGGCCTAGTCTGCGTCGCAGCA
>CAZXXM010000171.1:3910-5018 GCA_964644715.1 uncultured Salinisphaerales bacterium | reverse complement strand
TTCAATTGGGTCGAGAAGGTTTCGATCCCGCTGACGACGATGATGCTGGCCACGCTGCTCGATTTTCCGTTCGCGGAGCGCCACCGGCTCACGCGCTGGTCGGATGTCGTCACCACGCGTCCGGGCGATGGCCTGGTCGATACCTGGGAACAGCGCACGGCCGAACTGATGGAGTGCCTGGCCTACTTCCAGAACCTCTGGGACGAGCGCAGCAAGCAGGCCCCTCGGGCCGACCTGATTTCCATGCTGGCGCACAACCCGGCGATGCAGGACCTGACCCCTACCGACTTCATCGGCATGCTGGTGCTGTTGATCGTCGGCGGAAACGACACCACGCGCAGTTCCATGTCGGGCGGCGCGCTGGCCTGCGCGCTGTATCCGCAGGAGTTCCAGAAAGCGAAGGCCAACCGCGCGCTCGTGACCAGCATGGTGCCGGAGATCATCCGTTGGCAGACACCGATCGCGCACATGCGGCGCACGGCCATCCAGGACATCGAATTCCGCGGCAAGCAGATCAAGAAGGGCGACAAGGTCGCGATGTGGTACCTGTCCGGCAACCGTGATGCCGACGTGATCGACCGGCCGATGGACTTCATCGTCGACCGGCCACGCGCGCGACATCACCTGTCGTTCGGATTCGGCATCCACCGTTGCCTGGGCAACCGCCTGGCCGAGATGCAGGTGCGCGTGCTGTGCGAGGAAATGCTGGAGCGCTACTCGCGCATCGAAGTCACGGGCACGCCGGTGCGAGTGCCCTCCTGCCTCATCCACGGCTTCATCGACCTGCCCGTGCGCCTGCACGCCTGATTCTGCCGGAGACCCCGATGCCCAAGATCACTTTCATCTCCGCGGACGGCACCGAGCGCGTCGTGGAGATCGACAACGGCCTGTCCATCATGGAGGGCGCTGTGCAGAACATGGTGCGCGGTATCGACGGCGACTGCGGAGGCGCCACGGCCTGCGGCACCTGCCATGTCCACGTCGATGCGGAGTGGGCTTCCAGGCTCGGAGGCCCGGCGTCCGACATGGAACGGCAGATGCTCGAGTTGTCCGACTTCCGGTGCCCCACCAGCCGACTGTCCTGCCAGATCGAAGTCACCGCGGCGCT
>CAZXXM010000171.1:0-3810 GCA_964644715.1 uncultured Salinisphaerales bacterium | reverse complement strand
GGAACACTCGTCGACGTGCAGGACGACTGCGTCCTGATCTCGCCCAACGATCCGACGCTGCCCGGAAAGCGCATGCGCGGCACGCGGGAAAGCCGGCCGGTCGTGCACAGTTCGGAACTGCTGTAGCGGATCGCCATTCCGGCGCGATTCGGCTTCTCGGCCGCGAACGAGGCAGGCTGGCCCGCTTCGGCGGGATGCCGGACGACAACCCTGATCACCCCTGCGCTTGACCCCCGAAAGCAGGTCGTTGGCCCCCGAAGCTGTCTCCGAAAGGGGAGCATCCATACCGAATCGAAGGCTGTAGTTTTTCGGTCGTCATCGACCACTGCGTGTTCCCCCGGATATGCAGATTCAACCTTCGTTCTGGCTTGCGCTGAAGCGGCTCTGCACCCAGCACCTCGGCGAAGACGACGCGCTGAGACGCCAGGTCGAGGGCATGATCGAACGCATCCCGGACTCCTCCCGTGGCGATCAGCATCAGATGATGGCGGGCCTGGCGACGATGCTCGCGTGCCGGCCCAATGGGATCGAACTCGGCTTTCGAATCGGCGGGCGCGTGCCGGTGACCGCTTTTGGCGTCCTTTCCCTGGGCATCCTGACCGCCCCGACGGTCGGCCACGCCTTGCGGTTCGTCGCGGGCTTCTGCCACATGGGGATGCCGCTGATCGATTTCGGTTTCCGGGAGACTGCATCGGAGGGCCGCTTCACGATCGGCTTTCGCTGCCCCATCGACGGCGCCGGCGAAGCCCTGGTCGTTGCGATGTGTGCCGCCGTCATCGAAACGGAAGTCGCGCGTCGCAGCGGACGGGCGGGCAATTTCATGCGGCTCGAGCTGACGCCGAGTTCCAAGGGTGCCGAAGCGAGCTATCGCAAAAGCCTTTCGCTGACACCGCATACCGATGGCTCCACCAACACGCTGGTGATCGGGCGGGCCGTACTCGACGTGCCCAACCTTCACGCGGACATCGATACCTTCAACAGCGTCGTGAACGCCTGTACCGAACGGGCCGCGGCCGAGCTCGGCGAGGCGCCGCTGCAGGACCGAGTGCGCGAAGTGATCATGACGGGCATCGGCGCGCCGCTCTCGCTGGAACGCCTGGCCAAGAGACTGGACCTGACCCCTCGACAGTTGCGCGTCCGGCTGGAAAAGGAGCGCACCAGCTACCAGGCGATCATCAGGGAATGCCGGACGGAGTACGCGAGCGCCATGCTCCGCAATGCCTCGCTGTCCTTGTCGCCGATCGCAGATCGACTCGGTTATTCGGACACCTCGGCGTTCTCCCACGCCTTCTATCGATGGACGGGAAAAAGCCCGTCGGCCTTCAGGACCGAGATGCAGTCTCGATCCGGGCCTTCATTTCTGGAGCCGGGCGGGACCGACGGCGGACTCGCCACGTGAACGAGGGCTTCAGGTTTCGAGCAGCCCGTCCTGCCGCGCGACCTCGTTGAGCTCCAGTTTGGTGGTGGCAGGGCGGCCAGCGGCCGCGTACTTGATCTTGACCCGGCTCAGGTACTTCTTCGCGGTATCGGCCTTGATGCCCAGCGCCTCGGCGACGCCGTCGAGCGTCAGGCCGGAGGCGTACAACACCAGCACCCGCTCTTCCTGGTCGCTCAGCGTGGGGCGGTTCTCGTCGCCGGCGATGACGCTCGCGAGCTCCGGGCTGACCCAGTGGCCGCGTCCCAGTGCCGTCCAGATGGCCGCCACGATGTCGGCCTCGGAGTCGCGCTTGCCGACGACCCCGCTGACGCCGGCGCGGATCACGCGGCGGATCAGCGCGGGCGAGGCCAGCGCGGAAATGACCAGAACGCGGATGCCGGCGCGGATCACCGTTTCGATCTGCTCGGGCGTGGCGCTGGGGCCGCGTTCGACCATCAGGTCGAGCAGCAGCAGATGGGGACGGTCTTCCTCTGGCACGCCGTCGATCCACGCGAGGAATTCGGGCAGCGTCTCACCGGACCAGACGGTCCGCAGGCCCGGCTGGGCCGCGACCAGCTCTTCGGTCCGTTTGCGCTGAAGCAGGTGGTCCTCGACCACCGCGATATTCGACCGATGCGGCCGAGGGGCCTCGCCGAGTTCGGTGGCGGATGGATTCATGACGCACCGCCCGCCGCGACGAGCTCGACCAGATCCTGCTGGCCGAGGGTCTGTAGCCGCAGGACGTTGATCCGGTGACCGGCGCCGCTCAGGGCCGAGACCAGGTGGGGTGTCGGCGCGACGAGCGTCATCGCCAGGCCCTTGGCAGTGGCGAAGAGGGCGGTCGTGAGGTTCGTTCCGGGAGGCATCGCATCGATCACCGTCAGCAGCGTGGTGCCAAACTGGGGAGCATCATCGGCCGTCGCATCCGCTCCGCCGGCCCGCACGGTCAGCCCCACGCCTTTGAGCCGCGAGGCATTGAGCGCCCGGGCGAACCAGGTGCCCATCTGGATCAGTTCGGGATTGAGCAGCGACAGCTGGCGCAAAAAGGCTTCCTCCTCGGCGCAGCGCTGCCGGATCGCGGAATCCTTGGGATCCGCGCGCGCTTCCCCGACGGCGCGCAGTAGTCTGACCGATTCCTCCAGGCCCGCATCGCGCCAGCGGCGCCGCGTCTCGGCAGCGGCCTCCACCGCCGCCAGTTCCAGGCCGACCGTGAAGGTCTTCCGCTGCTCGTCGAAGGCCCGGGTTGCGACCGCGGCCAGGCTCCGCACGAAGGCCGATACGCCCCAGATCAGGCCCAGGCCCACCAGCCCGGCCACCCCGGTGACGTAGGCGGCCTCCGAGGAAGCGGGGGCTACGCTGGCCGCCGTCGCGACCACGGTCAGCAGGTAGGCCGCGAAGGCCAGGCCCTTCACCGTTCGCGGCAGCGACACGATCATCAAGGCCAGCAGGGGCCCGGTGGGGGCGATGGCCTGCCACAGCGTGGGATCGTCCCGGCCGAACCCGACCGACCACGCCGACAAGACGAAAGCGATCGGCCCCGCCGTCATCAAGGCCAGCACGGCCCACACGGATAGGCGCTTGCGGTCGCGCTCGCGCCACGCCAGCCCGCAGGCGACCGCCACCACGGCCACCATCAGCCACTCCGGCGTGGCCTCGCCCGGATGGTTCAAGGCGGACAGCGCGACGCCGACACCGACGAGCCCGGCCGACAAGGCGAAGGCGGACCGCGAACGAAGTTGGCGCACGAGGTCCTCGACCTTGCCGCTGCCCGGCTCGAGCGGGCGCGGCCTTGCAGGGGCCTCGTGCGCGGCTTCGTCCAGGGCATAGTCGAGCGTGACAGTGGTGCCCTGGCCCGGTGCGCTGTCGATCACCGCACGGATCCCGGCCTCGCGCGCGCGATCGAGGATCGAGCGCTCGGCTCCGCCGCCGCGGCGCAGGTCCGAGTGGATGCCGACGCCCCGATCGCTGACCACCATCCGTACGCGCTCAACGCTTCGGGTGATCGACACGATCACTTCTTCTGCGCCGGAGTGCTTGGCCGCATTCTGCACCGCTTCGGCCGCTGCCCGGCTGAAGGCACGCGTCACGCTCGTGGGCAGCAGGGCCTCGGTGTGCGCGATCTCTTCGTCCGACAGGCCGTCGTATCGCAACCGGATGCCGGTCGGACGAATGGCATCGCGCAGGCCGGGGCGGCCGTCGGCATCGTCGCTCTTGATGGATCGCAGGGTTTCGATGGCACGGATGTCGGCCAGGCAGCGCTGGCGCACGGCATCGGGGTCGTCGGTCGCGGCGCCCCCGTTGGCGATGGCTCCCAGCGTATTGATGGCGGTGTCGTGAAGGACGCGGGCATCCTCGGCGGCCTGGTGCGTGGCGGCCTTGCGTATCGTCAACGC
>CAZXXM010000170.1:0-7121 GCA_964644715.1 uncultured Salinisphaerales bacterium | reverse complement strand
GGCTTCGAGATGGTGGTGCCGCCCACCGAGGCGCAGACCACGGTGGCGCAGGCCGACGACGACGAGGCCTCCACCAGCGAAGGCGCGGAAGGGAGCGAGGGTGAAGGTGACGGAAGCGCAGAAGCGCAGACCACCTGGGGTTGCCCGATCTGCCAGGCCGGCACGACCGCCAGTCTCTCCTTCGCCGATTTTCGCGAAGACCGCAGCGTGTTCTACGTCGGCGTCACGCCGGATCTGTCCGAGATCGTCTATCGCATCAAGGCGACCAACACCGGCACGTTCACGGTGCCGCCCGCTTACGGCGAAGGCATGTACGACCGCGGGTTCAACGCACGATCGGCGGCGGGAAGCGTGACGGTGACGGCCCCCTGAAGCATCGCCAGCACTCAACGTAGCAACGTAGCCCGGACGAAGTCCGGGGTTTCGCCCTCAAGGGGGCGAGAGTCCCGGACTTCGTCCGGGCTACGTTGCGCTCAGCTGCGCCCTTCGATCTCCGAAAGGCTCTTGCGGAAATGCCGGCAGCCGCCAGCCAGCAGCAGGCAGGCCAGCAGCTGTGCACCGAAGGCTACGATCGCCAGCGATACGCCCACTTTCTGATCGTCCACGAATACGTAATCGGTGCACATCGCCACCGCCGTGGGCCCGATGCCCAGGCCGATCAAGGTGACGACGAACAGGTAGATCGCCGAGGTCTGGCCCCGCATCCGGTTGGGCACGAGGTCCTGGATCGCGGCGGCGGACACGCCGAAGGGCATGCTGAAGCAGAACGTCAGTGGAAAGACCAAGGCCGCGAGCAAACCGGGGCTGGGCATCAGCGGGATCAGCAAGGCGAGCGGCGCACCGCAACCGGCGGCGATCGCGCCCACGCGCAGGGTCGCATCGCTGATTCCGCGCGCGCGCCAGCGGTCGGCGAGCCATCCGGCGAAGACGACACCGAGGCAGCCTGACACCGCGACGACACTGCCGTAGACCACACCGATCTCCCGGATCGGCCAGCCGTGAATGCGCTGCCAGACACTGGGCAGCCAGGCCTGCGCGGAATAAGAGGCCAGCGCCACGAATGCGAACCCAAGGTTGTGCATGAGCACCGCCCGGCGATGTTGCAGCAAGGTGCGGATCACGTCGCGCAGCGGAATCGACGCGGCACCCGCGCCCTGCCGCACCGGTTCCCGGATCAGCAGCAGGATCCACGCGAACAGCAGCCCCACGCCACCCAGCACGTAGAACACCAGCTGCCAGGGCCGCGTCGTCCCCAGCACCGGAAGAACGACGTCGCCTTGCTGGGATGCGAACCCGACGATCAGGCCACCGACGAGCATCGCGGCGCCCGCGCCGAGAAAGATGCCCATTCCGTACACGCTCATCGCCACGGACCGGCGCTCGGGCGGAAAGCTGTCGGCGATCAGCGAATACGCGGCCGGCGAGAGCGCCGCTTCTCCCACGCCCACGCCCATGCGCCCGGCAAAGAGCTGCCAGTAGTGCTGCGCCATGCCGCAGAACGCGGTCGCGGCGCTCCATACCGCAACACCCAGCGTGACGATCCACCGGCGGCTTGCGATGTCGGCGAGCCGTCCCAGCGGGATACCGAAGAACGTATAGAACAGCGCGAATGAGAGACCCATCAGCAGGCTCATCTCCGTATCCGAGATCGCGAGGTCGCGCCGGATCGGCGCGACCAGCAGGCTCAGGATCTGGCGGTCGATGAAGGACAGCATGTAGGCCAGAGTCAGCAGCCCGACGACGAACCACGCATAGCCCGGACGCGGATATGCCCGCGTTACGCCAGTGACGGATTGCACGCTCTCTCCTCTGCGCGTCCTCGTGGGGACGCGATCGTGTTGGGAGCATGAGATTCGGCGCCGGCTCCGCGTGCCGTCAAGCAGCGCGGCAGTCCAAAAAAAAACGCCGGGACGAATCCCGGCGCCGTGATGCGTACCGCAGAGGTGAAGACTTACTTCGTGCGCGCCTTCTTCTTGAGCGAGGAAGGATCGAAATCCTTGTCGTCGAAGTTCACGCTGTAGTCCGTGATCTTGTCTTCGTTGGCCAGCGCGGTCACGAAGTAACGCGTGCTCTGCAGGTCATAGATGATTTCCGGCGAGCCCGTGACGGTCGGGATGAACGGCGCCGTGATCAGATGCGCTTCCTGCACCTTCCACAGCTGGCCGCGCGCGTCGTAGTTGTCCACGCCGGCGATGGACCAGGAGTCCTCGTCGACATAGAACGTGCGCTTGGCGAAGTTGTGACGCACGCCGGCTTTCACGTTGGCCTCGACGACCCAGACGCGATGCAGCTCGTAGCGAGCCTCGTCCTGGTTGACGTGGAAGGGCTTGAGCAGATCCTTGTACTTCACCAGCGGCGAGTTGATCTGGTAGGAGTTGTAGGGAATGTACATTTCCTTGCGGCCGATCAGCTTCCAGTCGTAGCGATCGAGCGAACCGTTGAACACGTCGATCTGGTCGAAGTACTGCTCGTTGTCGGTGCCCACGGCCGGGTTGTCGTAGCCGACGTCCGGTGCGCGGTTCACGCGGCCGAGGCCGGGCGAGAAGATCCAGGCGGCGCGGCCCGAGCCGGCGTCCGGTCCGATCAGTTCATGCGCGAGCGTGAGCTGGCCGGCAACGCGCGGCGGCGAGATCGTCTCCGACAGGTACATCAGCAGGTACTTGTTGTCGGCAGCCGGCGGATTCTTGAAGTTTGCGTACTTGAACTTCACGTTCTCCGTCAGCTTGGTGATCTGGAAGCTGCCATCGGGCTTCACGATGGCCTGGTTGTTGAAGCGCGTGACCGCGTTGCCGCGGTACTTCATGCGGTGATTCCAGATGACTTCCGCGCCGCTCTTCGGAATCGGGAACGGGAAGCCGATGGCGGCACCGGTGACCAGATCCGTACCGGTGAGCTTGGCGCTGCTGGCGTTCTTGATCGTGGCGTCTTCGATCTCCTTCGGGAAGAAGCCGGTGCGGACGCCCTTGTACAACTGCATCTTGTACGTGGGGTACTTCGCGAACAGCGCCTTGTGGCCGTCCGTGAGCTTGTCCTGGTACTTGGCCATGTTGGCCTTGGTGACCGTGTCGAACGGCTTGAGCAGGTCGGGCTTGATGGCCTTCTTGAATTCGGCCTCGAGCTTCTTGACGTCCTTGGTGCGCAGACCCTCGAGGTATTGCGGCGTCCAGGTCTTCATGTCCGCCGGGAAGTTCTTCTCGCCGGTGTACTCGGGGACCGAGCCGTCCGCGTTGGCGGCCTTGATCGCGCCGATGGCGGTGAGCTTGCCTCCGAGATCACTGGGGGCATCGGCGAACGCCGCGCTGGTCCAGGTCAGGGAGGGGACCGCCGCAACCACGGCAGCGAGCGCCCAGCGGCGCGGGTTGAATGCACTCATGTTGTCTCCTCGAAGGCGTTGAGCGTTGTCTGGAATCCGCGCGCTGTCGCTCTTATGCCAGCCGCGAGTCGATCATAGGCCTGCCCAAATGAACCCGCCATGAGTCGATGCGTCATCGCGGCGTGTCGGACAGGCCAACTCAGTCGGTGGGGTCGATGGCTCGCGCCGGCCGGTTGCGCCGGGATTCGCGGTACTGCACGGGCGTCATCCCCGACCAGCGCTTGAAGGCCCGGTAGAACGTGCTCGGCTCGGAGAAACCGGTCAGGTAGACGATGTCCTCGACCGGCTCGGTGGTCCGCGCCAGCAGCTTGCGCGCGAGCGCGAAGCGGAAGTCGGCGAGCACCTGCGAGAAGCTGGTACCCGCGCGCGCCAGCTCGAAACGCAACCGGCGCGGGGCGATGCCGAGTTCGCGCGAGACCTCTTCCAGGTCGCAGCGATCGAGTTCGAGGCGCTGCGCGAACACGGCCCGGATCCGTTCGATCAGGTCTTCGCGCTTGAGCGTCGTCAGGCGCTTCTCGGCGTGTTCCTCGTGCAGCTGCAGCAATTCCGGGCTGGAACGCGGGGAGCGGTAGTCGAGCAGCTTGGCGTCGAACCACAGCTCGCTCTCGCGGCCCTCGAATTCCACCGGGCAACCGAAGATGGCGTCGTACTCGGCCTGCGGAGCGCGCCGGCTGGCGCGAAGGCGGACCCGGCGCGGCGCGTACCTGCCCTCCGTCACGGTCTGGCCGAAGCGGATCACCTGGTGCGCCACCAGGATCTCGGTGTGCCGCAGCTGGGGGGCTTCGATGGTGCTGCCCTTGACCACGACGCGAGACCCCTGCTCGTCCTGCTCGAGGCGCATGTTCAGCGCATCGCTGACCAGGCGCAGATATTTGACGGCGCGCTGCATGCCTTCGCCGAACGTCCCGCTGGACAGCATCAGGTATTCGATGACTTCGCCGCGGAACACCGGGGCGTGCGGGCACAGGTGCAGACCCACGTCGGGATCCTGTGTCACCGCTTCGACCGTCTCCCAGAAGAAGGCCTGGAGCTCGTGCGGCGTGCGCATCTGGCGCAGCGGGAGGGCTTCGGCGTTGTAGCCCAGGCGCCGGTAGATCGCCTCGACGTCATAGCCTCCCTTGACGAGGGCCTGGTGAACGATCTCCAGCAATTGTCCCGAATCGCGCATGGGCTTCTTGTGGTTATGGGTCGCGTGGAGGGAAGGCCCTGAAGCGCCGGCCCTGACCGGCGCGCCGGGCTAGTGTGCCCGACGCTGGCGCAAGCGTGTCACAGCCCCGGCTCGTGCGCCATGAAACGACTGTCTCAGTGGCCGGTGTTCTTTTTGAAGGGGCAGGCGTAATGTCGCGTTCCCGCGCGAGAGACCCGGAAAGAGGACCGTGGCGGACCAGGGAAAAAACGAAAACGCACCCACCGAGGCAGGTGAGGCGGCAGGAGGAGGACGCACCGGGGCCGGCGAGCGCGCGCTCGGCGACCTGCTGCGCAGCCTGTTCGACTTCGAGATGCGCGAGATCATCACCACGCGCATGCTGCCGATCATCTATCGCTTCGCGGTTCTCGCGATGGCGGCGCTCACCGTGCTCGGGGTGATCACCGCCTTCCTCCAGTCCCTCTGGGCTGGATTGGTCTGGTTGCTGTTCGGCCCCGTGGTGTTCCTGATCCTGGTCGTCGTCGTACGGGTCTTCCTGGAGTTCGTGATGGCCGTCTTCCGGATGCTGGTCTACATTGAAATCCTGGACCGGCGGACCTCGACGATCGAGGGGCATACCGAGGAGGTGGTGCAGGACCTGCCCAGGATCCAGTTCTGGAAGTTCAGCCTGGGCAAGCGCCGCGTCGGGTCCTGACCGGTGTTCCGCTGTCCGTTACGAGCATGCTTGGCGGCGCAGACCGCCGTGGAGAGGAGAGGAATGTCGAAGCACGAGGCAGAACAGACCCCGGCCGACGCCGACGCCCCCGCGGAGGGTCCTGGCTCGTTCATCGGCGTCGTCGCATCCGGCGCCTGGAAGCTCGCCACCGGCGCTCCCCGCCGGGCGATGGACCTGGCCCAGAAGGGGCTGTCCGAAGCCGAAAAGCTGGCGCTGACGACGCTGCGCAAACGCATGGATGCGGTCGCCGACGAGCATCCGCACGAACACGAAGACGACCACGAGCAACCGGTCGCCCCGTCTCGCGCGCCGGCCACTGCCGCCAGCGGCCCGCCACCCGGCCGCATGAGCGCCTCGGCCGCGCTGGCCCGATTGCTTGAGGAATCGCTCGAACAGACCGTGGAGACGGCCCAGGAACGCCTGGCGCTCCGGATCGTGAAGCAGCTGGTGCCCGACGAGGCCCGCATCCTGGCCGCCCTCGAGGACGGACACGGCGCCGCGCTCGTCCACCTCGCTGCCGGCCCGCTGGTGGGGCCGGCTTCGCAGCGCTGGCTGGAGAATCTGAGTCCGGTCGGTCGCGAGGCGGGCGTCCAGCTGCTGGACCAGACGCCGACCTATCTTGCGCACCTGCGCAACCTCGGCCTGCTCGAGTCCGGCGACGAGGACAAGTCGCTGCACCTCAAGTACCAGCTGATCGAGGCGGACACGCTGGTTCGCAAGACGTGCAGCGAGATCGAGAAGGCCGGCCTCAGGCCGAAGTTCTTCCGCCGCACGATCCGGATTTCGGACGCCGGCAAGGCGTTCTGGGAAGCCTGTCAGGGGACGGGCAACAAGAGCTGGTAGCGGTACGCATCGCACAACTAACAGGGAACGAGGCAGGAGAGCCCAACAATGGATTTCGCAGAAGCCCTAAGGGACGTGCAGGAAAACTGGATCCTGTACGCCTCCATGCCGCTGGTGGCCGCCACGATCGGCTTCGTCACCAAGATCGTGGCGATCAAGATGATGTTCCTGCCGATCAAGTTCCTCGGCATCCCGCCTTACCTCGGCTGGCAGGGCATCGTGCCGCGCAAGGCCGCGATCATGGCCTCGATCGCGTGCGACACGATGACCGAGCACCTGATCAAGCCGAAGGACATCTTCATGAAGCTCGATCCCAAGCGCGTCGCGCAGGAGATCGAGACACCCTTGCTGGCCGCCATCGAGGACATCACGCGCGACGTCGCGGCCCACTACCAGCCGGGGCTGTGGGAAGTGGCGCCGGATGCGGTGAAGAACCTGATCATCAGCCGCATCAAGGCCGAGGCGCCCAAGCTGGTCGAGCAGATCATGATCGACATCCGGGAGAACATCGACACGGTGTTCGACCTGAAAGACATGGTCGTCACCAACCTGCTGCGCGACGTGCCGCTGCTCAACCGCATCTTCCTGGAAGCCGGCGAAGGCGAGTTCCGCTTCATCCGCAACTCGGGCATCTACTTCGGCTTCCTGATCGGCCTGGTGCAGGCGACGACCTGGGCGCTGACGCACCAGTACTCCTGGTCGCACTGGATCATGCCGGCGTTCGGCGGATTCACCGGCTGGTTCACCGACTGGCTGGCGCTGAAGATGGTGTTCAATCCCAAGCATCCGACGCGTTATCTCGGCATCTTCGAGTGGCAGGGCCTGTTCCTGAAGCGCCGCAAGGAAGTGGCAGCCGAATACGGCCGCCTGATTGCCAAGGAGATCATCACGCCGGACCGCATCATCGACGCCATCCTGCGCGGCCCGCTGTCGGACCGCATGTTCGGCATGGTGCAGAAGCAGGTGCAGCGGCTGGTCGACGAGCAGGCCGGCCTGGCCAAGCCGATCGTCGTGTTCGCCGTCGGCAGCCGCCAGTACCAGGA
>CAZXXM010000169.1:846-7231 GCA_964644715.1 uncultured Salinisphaerales bacterium | reverse complement strand
GTGATCGTCGCGATTGGCTTGTCGGCCGCGTAGGGATTGTCGCCCCGCTTGAAGCCGGTATCGGTCAGCGGTTTCCAGGCGGGTATCGAACCGTCCGCATTGCCGGCGGCCTCGCTGCCCATCGGCGTGAGCGTGCTTCCCAGCTCCGCCGCACGCTCCGGCGGCACCTTGGCCAGCACCGGCGTTCCGCCGCTGGCGGCGAGTCCCGCACACAACAGGACGGCGAAGCGGCGGTTCATGGAGGCAGGGTCGGGCCTGGACGGGTGGGCGTCAGGATGCCGCAGCGGGCGGTTTCGCGTTTTCGACCGGGGTACCCAGCGCCTTCGGGGCCGGGTTCACCGCCGCACCGTTGCCGATGCGCTGCAGGCCGCTGGTGACCACGACCTGCCCGGCGCTCAGCCCCTTCAGAATCTCGACCTCGCCGGGCTGGCGCTGGCCCAGCTGCACCTCGGTCTCCACCGCCTTGCCCTGGTCGACGGTATACACGAAGGACTTGCCGCCGCGGGCGAGCAGTGCCTGTTCGGGGATCAGCAGCGCGTCTTCCTTGCGCGAGACCACGAGGTTCACGCGCGCGAACATGCCGGGCCGCAGGCGCCCGTCGGGATTGTCGAGCAGCGCTCTTGCGCCGATCGAGCGCGTGTCGTCGGCCACGCGCGAGTCCAGCGCGTAGAGCTGGGCCTTGAACGTCTCGCCCGGGTAGGCGTCCAGATGGACTTCCACCGACTGGCCGACCTCGACGTCCGGCAGCGCCAGTTCCGGCAGCCGGAACTCCAGCTTCACGCGGTCCAGGTCTTCGAGCACGACCAGGTCCTGCCCGGGGTTCACGTAGTCGCCGACGGCGGCCCCGCGCAGCCCGGCGTTGCCGGTGAACGGCGCGATCAGCACGGTCTTGGCCGCCTGCGCGCGGGCCAGTCGCAGCGAGGCTTCGTTGAGCTCCTGCGCGGCGCGTACCGAATCCCGGTCGGCGGCGGAGATCAGGCCGCGATCGAACAGTTCCTTCGAGCGTTTCGCATTGCTGCTCGAGAGCACCAGGTTGGCCTGGGCCTGTGCGACCTCGGCGAGAAACACCGAATCGTCGAGTTCGAACAACGCCGCGCCGCGCGCCACGCGCTGGCCTTCCTCGAAGCCGATGCGCGAGATGCGGCCCGCGATCTCCGGTCGCACGATCACGCTCTCGTTGGCCTTCAGCGATCCGACCGCCGACCAGCGCCGTTCGACGGGGCCGGTGCGCACCTCGCCGACTTCGACGGTCGCCCCGGCCGGGGCCGCGCGCTTGGCCGGTTCGGCATCCGAACGGGAGCACGCCGCGAGGCACGAGGCCATCATCAGCAGCAGGGCGATGGGATGAAATGCGAGGGGGGAATACGGAGTCACGTAGGAGAGGGCAGGCGGCGAGATGCTGATCGGACCGCTGCCGGCCCGCGATGGTTCGGGCGAGGCCCGGGGTCTCGGGATTCTAGCCCCGCGATCTCCCGCAATCCTCGTCAGGATCGTGACCGTCGCGTGCGGCCGCCACGCGCCGCGCCGTTCGCGGGCGCAGCCTTCAGAATGTCGCCTTCGAACGGGAGTGAAGGATGGCCGAAGCTGCACGTCCGCCCAGCATCGCCCTGGTGGCCGGAGAACTGTCCGGCGACCTGCTGGGCGGCGCCATCGTGCGCGCGCTGAAGGCTCGTTTCCCGGATGCCCGCATCCGCGGCGTCGCCGGTCCGCGCATGATCGAGGCGGGCTGCGAGGCGGTCGGGTCGATCGAGGAGTTGTCCGTGATGGGCCTGGCCGAGGTGCTGCCGGCCATTCCGCGGCTGCTGCGGTTGCGCGCACGGCTGGTCGAAGGATTCACGTCCGATCCACCGGACGTCTTCGTCGGGGTGGACGCGCCGGACTTCAACCTCGGCCTGGCGCGGCGGCTGCGCGAGCGCGGCCTGCGCACGGCCCATGTCGTCAGCCCGACGATCTGGGCTTGGCGGCCGGGGCGCGTGAAGGGCATCGCCCGGTCGGTGGATTTGATGCTGTGCCTGTTCCCGTTCGAGCCGAAGCACTACGAGGGCAGCGGGGTGCGCGCGCAGTTCATCGGTCATCCGCTGGCCAACGAACTGGATGCGGACACCACGCCGGCGCAGGGGCGTCGCGCGCTCGGCCTGGATGGCGAGGGCCCCGTGATCGCGATCCTGCCGGGATCGCGCAGCGGCGAGCTCAAGTACCTGGCCGAGCCGTTCGCGCAGGCCGCGGCGCTGTTGCACGAACGCGTTCCGGGACTGAGCTTCGTGTCGCCGGTCGCCAAGCCTTCCCTCGAAGCGGGACTTCGCGCAGCGATCGCACAGCACGCGCCGCGTTGCCGCTGGACGCTGCTGGCCGGACAGTCCCGGGAGGCGATGCGGGCCGCGGACGCCGTGCTGCTGGCTTCGGGCACCGCGACGCTCGAATGCCTGCTGCTGGGGCGGCCGATGGTGGTGGCGTATCGCACGTCGCGCCTGACGGCCTGGATGATGCTGGATCTGGGCCTGTTGAAGACGCGCTACGTGAGCCTGCCCAACCTGCTGGCGCCGGAGCCTACCGTCACCGAGCTGCTGCAGGACGCCGCCACGCCCGAGGCGCTGGCCGCTGAACTACAGCGCCTGCTCGATGAGCCGGCGCATCGTCAGCGCCAGCTGGCCGCCTTCGACCGCGTGCGCGCGGATCTGCGCTGCGACGCCGCGGAGCGTGCGGCCAGCGCGATCGCGGAATTGCTGGAACGCGCCCGAGCTACTTAGCCCGGACGCAGTCCGGGCCATCGCTCGCAAATCGAGGGGAACGCCGGACTGCGTCCACGCTACGGTGGGGTTCGTTCCGCACCGCGTGGAGGGTACGGGCGCGGCAGGACCGCACGCCACGCCGCGAGTTTCTTCTCGAAATGCAGCGTGTATGCGGGGCTGGTCGATGGCAGGCGGACGAAGCGCAGGCCGTCGACCTCGAGGCGCGGGAGCACGAACACCCGGAAGCTGCGCTCGGCCTCTGCACCGTTGAAGCACACCTGCTCGAGGGCAGGGTGACGGGCGAAGAAAGTCCGGAAATCGTTGGCCACGCGCGACCCGGTCCGGATGGCGCTGTCGAGACTGCCCGGACGCACGCAGGCTTCGAGGACGTCCCACAGCGCGAAGCCGGCCTGTTTCAGTGCCTGCGCGCGGCTTTCGTACGGCGATGCCGGATCGAAGCCGAGCAGCGCCGCCATGATCGGCCAGAACGCGTTGCGCGGGTGCGCGTAGTAGCGATGCGCCGCGATCGACTGCATGCCCGGCATGCTGCCCAGGATCAGGGTCCGCGCGGAGGGATCGGCGATGGGCGCGAAGCTGCGGACGGTGGTCATGGAGAACAGCATCGGAAAAGGGGCGCGATCCGTCCATCGCCGCGACGGCGGCACGCCGGTCCTGGAATCGCCCCCGGCGACAATCCTGCTTCGATGAGCATGCGGGATGCAGGGGCGTCCGCCCTCATCGCGCGCGACCTCGCCTCGTTGCTAGGCTTGCTCGGCGAAGCAGCGCCTTCGCCGCGCCTACCTGTTGATCGCCGACATCTGGTCTCTCATGCCGACCCTCTCAGAACCTTCGCGCCTGCCGGCTCTTCTCAAGATGGCCCTGATCGTGGCGACGGCCGCGACCGGCGCCTGCATGCCGTTCGGAACGCGGCTGCTGCAGGACGACCAGGTCGACTACGCGCGGGCGCTGGTGTTCGCGCAGAAGCGCCAGACCTTGGCCAACATCGTCGGGCTGCGCTACGCGGAGCCGGCGGTCGTGCTGCCGGTGTCGCAGGTGATCGCCGCGTACTCGCTCGATGGTTCGGCCAACGCCGCCGCGGCGCTGAGTACGCAGAACAACGCGCCGACGACGGGCTCGATCGGCGGCGGTATCGGGTACGCGACGCGACCGACGTTCACGTTCACGCCGCTGACCGGCGAGGATTTCGCGAATGCCTATTCGCGACCGCTGGCGCCGTCGCTGGTGCTGCCGCTGGTCCAGAGCGGGGTGCCGATCGACGTGTTGTTCCGACTCGCGGTGCAGTCGATCGGCGCGCTGCAGAACAGCGCCGCGCTGTCGGGCGCCAACAATGCCGGCAGCCACGGATTCTTCGAGTTGCTGCAGGCGCTGCGGCGCCTGCAGCTGGGCGGCTACGTCGCGATGCGCCTCGAAGGATCGCCGCAGGGCAACCGCATCTTCATGTCCATCGAGGTGCCGGAGCAGGCCACCGACGACGACCGCACCGATGCGGCCCGGGTACGGCAGCTGATGACGGTTCCGGCCGGCACGACCGAGATCGAGGTGCTCTACGGCGTCGCCGACCAGAGCGGGCCGCGCGTGGGCATCGTCACGCGCTCGGTGATCGGCATGCTCACCGAGGTGGGCGCGCAGATCCAGGTGCCCCCGGAAGACGTGGCCTCGGGCGCGACCCTGGCGACGGTCGGCTTCCTCGACATCGAGCGGCGCCCGGTGATCGTCGTCCACACCGGCGGCGAGGCGCCGTCCAACGCGTACGCGAGCGTCACTCACCAGCGGCGGGAGTACTGGATCGACCAGACCGACTTCGACTCCAAGTTCGCGTTCAGCGTCGTGCAGACGCTGATCGCCCTGGCGCAGGCCGGACGTTCGCAGCCGATTCCGGTCGTGACGATCCCGGCCGGCGGGTGAGCGCGGCGCCCGGTCAGGCGCCCAGCGACTGTCCCTTGGCGGCGAAGCGATCCCGCAATTCCCGTTTCAGGATCTTGCCGCTCGCGTTCTTCGGCAGCTGATCGACGATCTCGACCAGCTTGGGCGCCTTGTAGCCGGCCATGCGCTCGCGGCAGAAGCGCAGCAGTTCGTCGGGCGTGATCGTCTGGCCCGCACGCGGCACCACGACTGCCATCACCGCCTCGATCCAGCGCGGATGCGGAACGCCGAAGACCGCGACCTCGGATACCGCCGGGTGCGTGAACACCATCTCCTCGACTTCGCGGCTCGCCACGTTCTCGCCGCCGGTCTTGATCATGTCCTTCTTGCGATCGACGACGGTGAGATAGCCCTCTTCGTCCATCACGCCCAGGTCGCCGCTGTGGAACCAGCCGTTGCGGAAGGCCTCGGCGGTCTTTTCGGGATTCTTCCAGTAGCCCAAGGTCACGTGCGGTCCGCGATGGACGATCTCGCCGACGGTGCCGACCGGCACCGGGCGGTCGTCGTCGTCCACGACGCGCGTCTCGACGTTGATCGCCGGGCGCCCCGCGGAACCGAGCTTGCGCATCTGGTCCTCGGGCTTGAGGACGGTGGCGACCGGCGACATCTCGGTCTGGCCGTAGAAATTGAACAGCCGGATGCCGGGGATGCGCGCGGTGATCTCCTTGATGATCTCCACCGGCATGATCGACGCGCCGTAATAGCCCTTCTTCAGCGAGCTCAGATCGGTCTGGTCGAACGCCGGGTGGCGCAGCAGCGCGATCCACACGGTCGGCGGGCAGAACAGCTTGGTGACCTTTTCGGTCGCGATGGTCTCGAGCAGCGTCGCGGCATCCGGTGCCGCCAGCACGATGCTGGTCGCGCCCAGGTACAGATCCGGAGTCAGGAAGCAGTCGAGCTGCGCGCAGTGATACAGCGGCAGCGAATGCACCTCGACGTCCTCGCTGCTCATCTCGCCGTCGGCGATGCAGCTGGTGTAGTGCGAATACAGGCAGCGCGCCGACAGCAGCGCGCCCTTGGGACGGGACTCGGTGCCGCTGGTGTAGAGCATCTGCACGGGCTCGTCGTCTTCGATGGCGACGTCGGGCGCGGTGGTGTCCGCGTGCAGCATCCAGTCCTGTACGCATTCCCAGCCCGACGGGATCCTATCGAGCTTCTCGCGGATCGATCCGCGAACCTTCAGCTTCACGCCGGCCTCGGCGACGGCCGCGTCGGCAACGCCCGCCAGCGCATCCTCGACGACCATGCCGCGCGCTTCCGCGTTCTCGAGAATGAACGCGACCTCCGAGGCGTTGAGCATGAAGTTGATCGGCACCATCACGGCGCCCAGCCGCGCGAGCGCGAAGCGCACGACGACGAAGGCGTGGTTGTTGTGCGACAGCATCGCGACGTGGTCGCCGCGGGCGACACCGCGGGAGGCCAGCGCGTTCGCCGTCCGGTTCACCGCCTCGTCGAGTTCCGCGTAGCTCTGGCGAAGATCCTTGTAGACCAGCGCCGTCTTGCGCGGCGAGCGTGCCGCGCTGCGCCACAGCAGGTCGCCGAGGCGATGACGGCGTGCGCTGGCGATCAGGGTGTCGAGCGGGCTGCCGGATGTTTTCATCGGAACGGATCTCCTGGAAGGGGGTTTCCCGATTTTATGCGGGACCCGGCGGCTAGCGCGTACGTAGACCGGACGCAGTCCGGGATCCCGCTTCGTCGACCGGCAGAAATTC
>CAZXXM010000169.1:0-836 GCA_964644715.1 uncultured Salinisphaerales bacterium | reverse complement strand
GACGGCGTGCGCTGGCGATCAGGGTGTCGAGCGGGCTGCCGGATGTTTTCATCGCAAAGGATCTCTTCGAAGGTGTTTCTCCGATTTTATGCGCGATCCGGCGGCGGGTACCGCATACGTAGCCCGGATGCAGTCCGGGGTTGCGCTTCGATTAGCGAGGGAACCCCCGGACTTCGCCCGGGCTACGGGCTATCCATTCAGCGGGTCCAGCAATCCCCCGCGTCGGTTCCACTGGCACTCTTGATTCCGGTGGAGCTCAGGCACAGCGTCGCGCAGCGCGTGTCGCTGGCCTGCGAATTGATCGGCTTTGCAACGACGGTGAAGCCGCTGGCGCTGGGGCTGCCGGTCGCGGGGCAGGCGGTGCTGTTCGAATCGCCGGCCAGCTTCACTTCGTAGATCGAGTTCGTATTGCTGGACGCGGAAAGCGTGCCTTCGCGATTCAGGTACAGCGTGCCGCTACCCCAGCCGAGCTTGTCGAACGAGGTGGCGAAGCGCTTGCGGTCGACGTAGTAGCTGTTCTGCCGCGACACGACCTCGGTCAGCGCGGTCTTGGCCACGGTGCGGTTCGCGCGCTCGACATAGATCCGGTAGCTCGGAACCGAGAGGGTCGCGAGGATCGCCACCACCGCGACCGCGACCATCAGCTCGATCAACGTGAACCCGGTGGGGCGGCGATCGAAAAATCCGCTCGAGGTGGGATGGATCACGGGGGAGTTTCGTCGTCGCCGCGGCGTTCGCGCCAGTAGACGGGATAGTAGCGGGGACTCCGGGCCTCGAGCGTGTGCGTGTTGGCGGCGATCGCGCTGGTCGCCACCGTGCTCAGTTCGCCGGCGAGG
>CAZXXM010000168.1:0-7240 GCA_964644715.1 uncultured Salinisphaerales bacterium | reverse complement strand
CGGCACGCGACACGCGCAGCGTGTCGAGACGATTGGACCCGGCGCCCAGGTCGAAGCGCGCCGCACGCACGTAGCCCGAATCGACGACCGTGGTGACGCCTTCGACGGTGAGGCTGGTCTGCGCGATGTTGGTGGCGAGGATCAGCTTGCGCCGGCCCTGCGAGTCCGGCGCAAGCGCGAGGTCCTGGTCGGCGGACGACAGTTCGCCGTACAGCGGACGCACGACCAGTCCGCTCGCCGCCGCGCTCGACTCGATCTGCCGTTGCGTGCCGCGGATCTCGCGCGCGCCGGGCAGGAACGCCAGCACGTCGCCCTTGGTTTCGGAAAGCGCGCGCTGCACACCGACGGCGACGGCATCGTCGAGCCGCGCGTCCGGCTTCTGTCCGAGATAGCGCAGATCGACCGGAAACATCCGTCCAGCCGCCTCGACGACCGGCGCATCGTCGAGCAGCGCGGCGACGCGCACGGTGTCGAGCGTCGCCGACATCACCAGCACGCGCAGCTCCGGCCGCAGGTTGGCGCGCGCATCCAGCGTCAGCGCGAGCGCGAGATCGGCGTCGAGACTGCGCTCGTGAAACTCGTCGAAGATCACCAGGCCGACGCCCGGCAGTTCGGGGTCGCTCTGCAGGCGTCGCGTCAGCAGGCCCTCGGTGACGACCTCGATTCGCGTCGCGTTCGACACGCGCCGGTCGAAGCGCACCTGGTAGCCCACCGTCTCGCCGACGGCCTCGTTCAACAGCTGCGCCATGCGCGCCGCCGATGCACGTGCGGCGACGCGGCGCGGTTCGAGCATCACGATGCGCTGGTCGCGCAGCCAAGGCTCCTCCAGCAGCGCGAGCGGCACGGTGGTGGTCTTGCCCGAGCCGGGCGGCGCGGCAAGCACGGCGCGGCCGTGTTGCGCCAATGCGCGCTGCAGCGCCGGCATCGCGTCGCGAACCGGATAGTCGGGCAGCTTCCTCACGAAGCGTCCGCCGGTGCGTTGTGATGCAGCCACAGCGCCCGCGCCCGCAGACGCTCCGACCAGCTGGCCTCCAGCCCGGACAGCTCGGCGGCCCGCATCAGGTCCTGCACCGTCGGACGATGTTCGCGCACATGGGCGTGGAACTGCCGCAGGCTCATCGATCCGGCATCGCGATCGAGCAGGCGAAGTTCATCGCCCGCGCGCACCGTGCCCGGCTCGAGGACGCGGTAGTACCAGCCGGCGATTCCCTGGGCCTCGACGAAGGCGGCAATTCCCTCGCGACCGAAGCGCGCATCGATCTTCCAGCAAGGACGGCGCGGCTGGTTGAGCTGGATGCGGGCGCTGCCGAGTGCGTAGACGTCGCCGATGAAGACGTCGCTCTCGTCGAGCAGGGGCGTCGTGAGGTTCTCGCCGATGGCGCCGGGAACGAAAAGCGCCGCCAGATCCGGGAACCGCTCGGCCAGGCGCCGGTAGTTTCCGACCGGGTAGTGATGCAGCGCTTTTTCAGGACCGCCGTGCACGCGGCGGTCGGCCTGCTGGTCGCCGGCCAGGCCTTCGATCCCGACCTGCAAAGGACCGACGACGGGCTGCTTGAAGATGCCGGTCGTACGGCCGTCGCCGGGCATGCGCTGGACGCGGCCGGTGTAGATCGCGGTGATCGAGGTGGAGAGCGCCGGCGCGGACATGCGGCCATTTTGCGACAAGCCCCCGTCCGTGGCCCGGACGAAGTCCGGGGGTTGCGCTCATTTTGCGAGGGGAGCCCCGGACTTCGTCCGGGCGCGGATCAGTGCGTGCGCGACAACGCCGCGATGACCGCGTCCAGCCGCGCGCAGTCCGTTTCAGCCCGGACCGCGACGAACAGGCTCTCGGCCTGCGCGTAGGTCTGCCGCAGCCAGCACAGCCACTGCTTGAGCCGTCCCGGCGCCTGCTTGTCCGGCAGCTTGGCCCGCACCTGCGCCCAGAAATCCTGGACGAAGGGAACGAGTTCGTCCCAGCGCATCGGCTCGACCGTCTCGCCCTTGCGCGCGGCGACGATCTGCCGCGCGAGGTCCGGCCGCGCGACGAGGCCGCGGCCGAGCATGAGGTCCTCGACGCCGCTGACCTGCCGGCAGCGCTTCCAGTCGTCGACGTTCCAGACCTCGCCGTTGGCGAAGACCGGCACCTTCACGACGTCGCGGACGCGCGCGATCCATTCCCAGTGCGCCGGCGGACGGTACCCATCCGTCTTGGTGCGTGCATGCACGACGATCTGGGCGGCGCCGCCATCGGCCAGCGCCTGCGCGCAGGTCAGCGCGAGATCCGTGTCCTCGTAGCCCAGGCGCATCTTCGCGGTGACCGGAACCGGGGCGGGCACGGCGCGCCGCACCTCGATCAGGATGCGGTTCAGCAGTTCGGGTTCCTTGAGCAGCACGGCGCCGCCACGGGACTTGTTCACGGTCTTGGCAGGGCAGCCGAAGTTCAGATCGATCACCGGCGCCCCCAGCGTCACCGCCAGCGCCGCGTTGTCGGCCAGGCAGGCCGGGTCCGACCCCAGCAGTTGCACGCGCATCGGGGTGCCGGCGCGCGTGCGGGCGCCGTGCCGTAGTTCCGGCGCCAGGTTGTGGAACACGCGCGGCGGCAGCATCTGGTGGTTCACGCGGATGAACTCGGTGACGCACCAGTCGACGCCGCCGACGCGCGTGAGCACGTCGCGCAGGATGTCGTCGACCAGCCCCTCCATCGGCGCGAGCGCGATCTGCATCGGGGAATGCTATTCGGCCGACGCGTCGTCGGGATCGTCGCCCGCCGCTGCTTCGCGCGTGTCGCGCCCGGCGTTCTTCAGCGTCACGCGCAGCATCTGGAACAGGTCGCGGAAGGCCTTGCTCTTGCCGCGCGCGGCGATGCCGTCGGGGTTCGCGTCCTGCGCCGCGGCGATCTCGCGCCGGGCGTTGCGCAGCAGCCCGCGCAGCGGCTGGACCTCGGCGCCCGGATGGGCCTTGACCCACTCGGTCAGCGCGGCATCGTCGGCCAGCAGGCGGTCCCGCCATTGCTCGGCTTCCGCCAGCAGGCGGGTCTCGCCGGCGCGGATCTGGTTCAGCGCGTGGCGGATCGGGGCCGAATCGCCCTCGCGCAGCAGCTTGCCCAGGTACTGCATGTGCCGGCGCCTGGCCTCGCGCGTGGGCATGCGCCCGTGTTCGCGCAGCGCCTCGCGGATCTTCGGCTCCATCGCGATGCCATCGAGCTGCGCCGCCGACAGCTTCAGCAGCTCGGTGCCCAGGTCCTGCAGCTCGTGCGAGTCCTGCTTCTGCTGGGTCTTGCTGGGGCCGTCGTAAGCCTCGGCGGAGTCGTCGTAGCGCGATTGGCGGGGCATGGAGGAATCGGCCGGCAGCGGCGCGGAATCGGGCCGCGCACGATACTCCCCTCGCCGCGCGACTTCAGCCCGCGAAGAACTCGGCCAGGCGCTCGGCCAGGGCTTCCGGCGCCTCGAAGTGCAGCATGTGGCCGGCGTTGTCGATCTGGACCTCGCGGTGGTCCCTGAACAGCGAGCGCCGGCGCGCGACCTCGGCGGCCGGCAGCGTCTTGCGGAAGACCGAGGCCCCGCCGTCGATGAACAGGGTCGGGGCGGTGATGCCGGCCCAGATCGCGTCTGAGTCGGCCTGCAGGTAGGTGCGCGGCATGTTCAGCAGGTGGCGGGGGTCGGCCTGCAGGCGCACCCGGCCGTCCTCCTCCAGCTTGCCCCAGCAATGGGCGATGAATAGGCAGCGCTCGACGTCGAGATGGGGATGCCGCCGGTGCACGCGGCCCGCCAGCTCCTCGAAACTTCCGTAGGACGGGGTCTCCGCCGGATTGCGCAGCGCGTCCAGCCAGCGGCGGTAGGCGGTGACGATGTTCCGGGGGTCGCCGTCCGGCAGCGCCAGGCCATCGAGCACCGCGAGTCTGGCCACGCGCTCCGGACGCAGGCCGGCGAAGTGGCAGACGGCCGTCGCCCCCATGCTGTGGCCGGCCAGCAGGATCGGCCGGTCCGGCGAGTAGTGCTCGGTCAGCGCGTCCAGGTCGGCGATGTAGTCGGCGAACCAGTAGCCGTCCTGCGGCCATTCGGACTCGCCGAAGCCGCGCCAGTCCGGTGCCAGTACCTGGAAACGCGGCGCCAGCCGCTCGGCAACCGGCGCGAACGTGGCCGCGACGTCCATCCAGCCATGGCAAAGGAATAGCATCGGCGCATCGGCCGGACCCCACCGGCGCACGTGGTAGCGCAGGCCGCGGACACTGACGTACTCGGAATGCGAAGGGGTCATGAGCGATCGATACAAGACTGGCGCGCAACTTGCTGCGGTTCTGCGCTCGCGTCGGGTACCCTATTTCGCCAGAACGTCGGATAAAAATCCCGCCCCCGCTCCATGACCTACTGTTGCGCCATCAAGGTCGACGACGGCCTCGTCTTCGCAGGCGACACCCGCACCAGCGCGGGCGTCGACGACGTGCGGACCTACAACAAGCTCCATGTGTTCAGCGAACCGGGCCAGTACGTGTTCGTCCTGCTGTCGGCCGGCAACCTGGCGACGACGCAATGGATCATGAACGCGCTGCGCCGGGACAACGAGAATCCGGACGCGATGCAGAGCCTGTCCAGGATCCGCCACATGTACGACGCGGCGGATTACGTCGGCGGCCTGTCGGTGCGTGCGCAGCGCGAATCCGCGCAGACCGCCGCGCAGACCGCGACCAACGTCGATTTCCGCACCACGCTGATTCTCGGCGGACAGGTGCTCGGTGAAGAGCCGGCGCTGTACCTGATCTATCCGGAAGGCAATTGCATCTCGGCCTCGCCGGAGACGCCGTACCTGCAGATCGGCGAGAACAAGTACGGCAAGCCGATCCTGGATCGCATCATCCGCACGCACATCTCGCTGGAAGAGGCCGCGCGCTGCGCGCTGGTGAGCCTGGATTCCACGATGAAGTCGAACCTCACGGTCGGCCCGCCGCTGGACCTGGCGATCGTGCCGCGCGACGCGCTGCGCATCACGCACAAGCTACGGCTGGACCTGGACACGCCGTACTACGCGGCGCTGAAGAAATCCTGGGGCGAGAATCTCGAACGGATCTTCCGTGAGCAGTTGCCGAAGTTCGAGTGGGAAGCGGATCCGGCACAGCAGCAGATGCTGTAGGGCGGGTTACGGCGCTTCGCCCCTGACCCGCCTTACGTCGAGCTGGCTCGCGCAGCCCGGGCGAGAGGCTCGGTCCCCACTAAGGCCAACGCAAAGGTCGCAAAGGGAAAAGAAAGGCGCAAAGGAATGGATCTTTTGCGCCCTGTTTGGCTGTTGTTTGCGCCCTTTGCGTCAGCCGTTGTGCCAACCCGCCAAGGCGTCACGCGGCCTGCGGCAGCATTCCGCGGATGAAGTCCTCGCACACCGGCTTGTCCATGTAGCGCGGCACCGCGTAGAACCAGTACGCCTCGCTCAGCGCCTTGTCGGCGATGGCCGGGATGTCCGACTCCTTGAGCTTGTCGACCTGCGTGGGAATGCCGAACTCCGCGTTGAGCGCGCGCACGTGCGCGATGAACGCGTCCGCGAGTTGCGCCTCGGTCTCGCCGCCCTTCTTCAGGCCGCTGACCTCGGCCAGGCGGGCAAGGCGCGGCGTGCAGTCCGGCTTCGAGTAGTCGAGCACGCGCGGCAGGATGATGGCGTTCGCCAGGCCATGCGGCACGTGGTAGTACGCGCCGAAGTTGTGCGCGATCGCGTGCACGTAGCCGACCCCGGCCGTGGTGAACGCCACGCCCGCCTTGAACGAGGCCAGCGCCATGTTCTGGCGGGCCTGCACGTTGGTGGGGTTGCGCACCGCTTCCTGCAGGTTCTCCATGATCAGGCGCGTCGCCTCCAGCGCCTCGGCATCCGTGGCAGGCGTCCAGTTGCGCGAGATGTAGGCCTCGACGGCGTGCGTCAGCGCGTCCATGCCGGTGGCGGAGGTGATCGACGCGGGCAGGCCGGTCATCAGCGAGCCGTCCAGCGCGGCCCCGATCGGCACCAGCTTGGGATCCATGATCGCGAACTTGCGCGTCGTCGACGGATCGGACACCACCGCGGCGACGGTGACCTCGGACCCGGTGCCGGCGGTGGTCGGAACCGCGTACAGCGGCATCGGCTTGAAGAACACGCGCAGCAGGCCGGCCATCCAGGTGATCTTGTGCGGGTTGGTGGCGCGCGCCGCGATGACCTTGGCCGCATCGATCGACGAGCCGCCGCCGATGGCCAAAATCGCAGTGCAGCCCTCGCGCCGAAGCATCGCGAGGCCGGTCTCGATCTGCTCGATCGTGGGGTTGGGCATCACGCCGTCGTAGACCGCGGTCTTCACCCCCAGCGCGTTGAGCTTTTCGAGCATCGGCGTGAGCAGGCCGATCTTCATCAGCATGCCGTCGGTGACGACCATCAGGTTGCGGACGCCGGTCTTGGTGGCGATGTGCTCGCAGAGCTGCAGCGACGATCCAGGGCCGTTGAACAGCTCGGGCGTGCGGAAGGTCAGCACCTTGGTCGACCACTTCAGGAGGAATTGCCAGATCTTGAAGAAGAAGACCTTGAGCTCGAACGGGATCATGGGCGCCTCGTAACCGTGAAGAGGGCGGTATTGGCTACTCCGGCAAACGGTCGGTCAATAGCTGATATGACCCGGCTCGGGGGCGCTGCGGCTTGAGGCCTCCGGCCCCAGCCCTCAGACTTCGCGGATGTCGCGCTCCCCTCTCGCTCCGCTGATTGCTCCCTCGATCCTGTCCGCCGACCTGGCCCGTCTCGGCGACGACGTCGCCAAGGTCGTGGCCGGCGGCGCCGACTGGGTCCATTTCGACGTGATGGACAATCATTACGTGCCGAACCTGACGTTCGGGCCGTCGATCTGCGAGGCGCTGAGGAAATACGGCATCAAGGCCACGATCGACGTGCACCTGATGATCGAGCCGGTGGACGCGCTGGCGCAGCTGTTCGCCAAGGCCGGCGCCGACGTCATCACGTTCCACCCGGAAGCCACGCGGCACGTCGATCGCAGCCTGCAGGCCATTCGAGACGCGGGCTGCAAGCCGGGACTGGTGTTCAACCCGGCCACGCCGCTGGATGTGCTGACCTACGTGCTCGACAAGGTGGACGTGGTGCTGCTGATGTCGGTCAACCCCGGCTTCGGGGGGCAATCCTTCCTGCCCTCGGCGCTGAAGAAGCTGGCCGATGCCCGCGTGCTGCTCGACCGCCACAAGGCCGAAACCGGCCGCGAGGTGCGCCTGGAGATCGACGGCGGCGTGAAGACCGACAACATCCGCGC
>CAZXXM010000167.1:0-7281 GCA_964644715.1 uncultured Salinisphaerales bacterium | reverse complement strand
AACCCCTATACGGCAAAGTGCCCCAGGCCGGATGCAGCCAGGGGCACTCGTATCGCTTCGACGATGCCGATCAGCCCTTCTTGGCTGCTTCCAGCTCCTTGATGCGGGCCTCCAGCGCGGCGATCTTCACATCCCGGGGATTGGGCATGTGGATCGGCTGGATGTCGTCGGACGACATCGTGGCGCGCGGCACGCCGGCAAAGGGACCGGCGAAGATCTTGGTCCGGTCGGGGCCCCAGGATCCGTAGTACGGCAGGTCCGCCGGCGGTTCGTCCTTGACCCACTTCTTGACGAACTCCTTGAACGGCAGGCCCCGCTTCTTGCGCGCTTCACGCTCCGCCTGGCGCGCTTTCTGGGTTCCTTCGCGATCCAGGACCAGGGTTTCCGGGTTGTAGACCACCTTGTAGACGCGCTCGGCGGCTTCGCGCGACAGCAAGCCTTCCTCGATGTCCTTGATGATCAGGTCCGGATCGCGGTCCAGGACGTCGCCGTATCCGCCGCCACCGCCCTGCGTGATCATGTACAGCTCGCCGCGCTTGGCCGCCTCGAACTGCAGGCCGGTGTGGTGCGTGGTGTAGGTGGCGCCCTTGAAGGGCTTCTTGTTCATGATGTCGACGATCGAGAACTGGAACGCGTCCGGATCGGTCTTCATGATTTCGAACACGTCCACGCCCTTGACCTTGCACAGGGGATACGTCGGCGCGCCGTAGCCGCCGAACACGCCCGGCACGCAGCCGACCTTCGAGCCGATGCACGTGGTCATGAAGCCCCACAGCGGGCTACCGATCGACGTGGCGATCATCTCGTAGCCCTGGCCGCCGCGGAATTTTCCGAAGGCGACGTTGTCGGCCATCATTTTCTTGCTGACGATCTGGATGAACGGGACCTCTTCCTCGTTGAGTTCCTGTTCGCCGAGATCCGACATGGCCGCGAAGATCGGCGCGATGGCGTGCTCGCCGTCGCGGTCCGAACGCGCGCCACCGCCCATGCCGTTCAAGTCCGCGCAGAGATTGCCCACCATCTCGTTGTGCTGCGTGATGCCGCCCCAGATGAAGGTGCGGATCATGTTGTGCCAGGGCGCGATGACCTTGGTGTACTTCACCGGCGTCGAATAGAGCAGCTTGGCCACGGCCAGCTGCACGCAGGTGAAGGACGGGAAGAAGGTCATCATCGACTGCGCGTTCGGCGTGGTGTACGACGAATGCAGCGCCGACTTCGGATCCACGATCACCTTGATGGGCGCGAACACCGCCTGGTTGCGCGGCATGTCCGGCCACACGAACGCCAGGAACAGCTGCGCCAGCATGCCTTTCAACGACGACAGCAGCGTGTTGTTGGCGCGGTTGGCGAATTCGGGCGAGGACCCGCGGAAATCGCAGATCAGCTCGCCTCCGCGCTTGGTGACCTCGCACTGGATCTTCACCAGCACGTTCTCGCGCAACGTGGAGTCCGACATCACGATCGAGCGGATCTTGCCGTCCGGCCATTCCGCCAGGCGGCGCTGCGTCTCGGCCTTGCTGTCCTCCAGCCCCTTGCGCAGCGAGGCCAGCACGTAGTCCAGACCGAATTCCTGGATGCACCCGTGGATGCGCTGCTCCATGCGGCGGCACGTGAAGAGCTTGGTCTTCATGTCCTCGAACTGCAGCTTGGGCTCGCGCACCGAGTTCTGCAGGAAGGTGACGAGATCCTTCTTGAGCTCGTACTTCTCGGCGCACTTGAAGGGCGACATCTTGAGCCCTTCCTCGTACACCGATTCGGCCAGCGAGGGCATGCCGCCGGGCTCGATGGCGCCGTTCTCGCCCTCGTGCACGGTGGTGCTGACCCAGCACACCAGCTCGCCCTCCCAGAACACCGGCATCATCATCGACTGGTCGGTGTTGTGGATGTTGCCGTAGCGCGCATCGTTGTGGATGAACGCGTCGCCCTCGCGAACGCCGACGGTGTGGTCGACCGTCCAGTACTTCATGATGTACTTGATGGGGTGATGCACGACGGCGGAGAAGATCAGCACGCCGCCGGCGCTGGACACGGCCAGGTCGCCCGGCGCGGTGAACACGCCGGTGATCAGGTCGCCCCACTTGGCCCCGGGCGCAGCACCCATCTGCTCGAGCATCTCGAACGACTCGTTGGCGCCCGCCTGCAGGCGGTCGCGCACGAGGGCATGCATCGCCGCGTCGGTGCAGTTCCTGAGCGCACGCTCCTCGGACGGGGTCCGCGGTGCGAGATCGTGCGAGTTCATGATCTCGGGATCGGGGCCGAGGAACAGCACGTTGTCGGCCAGGAACTGATCGACGACGGCCTTCTCGGTCTCGGTGTAGCTCAGCTCAGCTTCATTGTTGCCCATGTGTGACTCCGGAATTCGTTGAGGAGGCTCAGGCCTTGGCTTTGAGCTTGTTGGAGGCCTTCTCAGCCTTGCCACCCGCGGTGGCGGTACCGCGGAAGAACCAGGCGGCGCCGTGCTCGCCGATTTCCACCGTCCAGCCCGGCTCGACCAGGTACGTCGTCACCGCGGAAACCACGACCGCCGGCCCGGTGACCACCGTGCCCACGTCGAGGTTCTCGTGCGCGTAGATCGCCGTATCGACAGCACCCTCGTGACCCACGAAGTAGCACTTGCGGGTGCTGTCGGACTTGCCCGCCGGCTTGGTCTTGTCGGCGCGCAGCTTGCCGAGATTGACCGTCTCCAGCTCCACGTAGCTCTGAACGCGCACGGTGTTGATGCGGATGCCGGCTTCCGGCGCCTCGGAACCCTTGCCGAAACGATTGCCGTAGTCGACGGAAAACTGCTTGATGATCGTCATCACGTCGTCGATCGACTCGAGGCGCAGCTTGGGCGCGACGACCGTCGTCGTGGCCAGCTGGTTGCCGTAGCGCATGTCCAGCTCGAGACGATGCTTGATGTCCGAAGGCTTCATGCCCTGCCGCAGCAGATCCTGGCGGCCGTTCTCTTCCAGGTCGGCGACGATCTGGTTGAACTTGGCGTAGTCGTTGTAGAGCCGGCGCGTATTGCTGTCGAAGATCCACATGAACAGCGAACGCTCGTGGATGTGCAGCTGATGCATGTTGCCCGCACCGACCGCGGAGAACACCGAGCAGAACGGCGGCACCAGCATGCGGTTGATGCCCAGCTCGTTGGCGATGCCGCAACCGTGCAGCGGACCGTTGCCGCCGTAGGCCAGCATCGTGAACTCCGACGGATCGTAGCCACGCGCCCGCAGTTCGGTGGCCATGCCGTTGGCCATGTTGGCGTCGACCTTGCGCTTGATCAGCAGCGCCGCCTCGATCACCGAGATGTCGAGCTGTTCGCAGATCTCGTCCTCGATGGCCTGCTTGGCACGGCTGGCCTTGAGCTTGATCACGCCGCCCGCGTAGTTGGCCGGATCCAGGTAGCCCAGCACCAGGTCCGCGTCCGTCACGGTCGGCTTGAGACCGCCGCGATCGTAGCTCGCGGGTCCGGGGTTCGAGCCTGCGGACTCGGGTCCCACTTCCACCGTGTTGTACATGCGGTCGTAACGGCAGATCGATCCGCCACCGGCACCCAGGGTGACGAGGTGGATCATCGGCACGCTGACCAGCCAGCGCTCGATCACCGGGTTGAAGTCGTAGTGCTTGACGCCGCCCTCGACGACCAGGCCGATGTCGAACGACGTGCCGCCCATGTCGGTGCAGATCACGTTGCCCAGGTCGGATTCCCGCGCCAGGTGATCCGACGCCGAGACGCCGGCGACCGGCCCCGAGTGGATCGTCTGCAGCGCGTCCGTGGAGTTCAGCTGCGCCATGCCGCCGGAGTTGTGGATGACCAGCATCGGCTTCTTGTAGCTCGACTCGCGCAGGTTGAGTTCGAGCGAGGACAGGCCGTGGTACATCACGTCGTGCAGGAACGCGTCAATGATCGTCGACGAGGCGCGCACGTATTCGCCCTTGCGGCCGGCGACCTTGTGCGACATCACGATCGGCATCGCGCCGAGCATGTGTTCCGGGTACTCCTCGAGCAGGATCTCCTGCACGCGGCGTTCGTGCATGGGATTGGCAACCGAGTTGACCAGTGCCACGCAGAAGCTCTGCGCCCCGCGATCGACCAGGTTGCGGATCTTGGCGCGCAGGTCCTTCTCGTCCAACGGCATGAGCACGTTGCCCACCGCGTCGAGGCGCTCGCGAACACCCTCGATCATGGTCACCGGGACCAGCGCGGGCGGGCGGCAAGCGCCGGGAAGATCGGCCTGGCTCTTCTCGCTCAGGCCTTCGCCATAACCGCGGCCGCGCGCCAACGGCACGGTGGACTCGTAACCGCAGGTCACCAGCAGCGCCACCTTCGGACCCTTGCGCTGGATCAGCGCATTGGTGCCCAGGGTCGTGGCGTAACGGACCGAATCGACCTGCGACAGGACATCGAGCATGTCCAGGTTGAGCTTGGCGCAACCCGCCTGCAGGGCCTCACGGAAACCCAGCGCGAGGTTGTGATGCGTGGTCAGGGCCTTGGACTGGATGGTGTGCTCGTTCCAGACCATGAAGCAGTCGGTGAAGGTTCCACCGATATCGACGGCAACTCGTTTCATGTTCGGTGCTCCTTAACGTACGCGCACGCCGGCGGAATGGTGGGAGTAGTACTCGACGCCCATCGGTTCCGGGCCGGCCAGCTTGCCGGGGTCCTGTTCACCCCGCTGGGCCCACTGCGCCTTGAGCGCGTCGATGTCGAATTCCATGTCGTGCAGCGGCGGGTGCCCCGGCGTCAGGTATTCGACCTCCACCTGCGTGCCGCAGCTCGGGCAGTAGTACTCGACGATGTTCACCCACTTCGGATCGGGCGCGAACGTGAACTCGTACGAGGTGTCGAGGATCGGCTTGTGGATCTCGCGCGGATCTCGCGCATGGACGAGCAAGCCTTCCTTGTAGTTGCCGCGTGCCGGGCCGACGTCGTGGTTGCACACCCGGCAGAGCCAGCGCTCGCTGTCGAGATCGATCTGCAGGTATTCGGTCATTGCGATTTTCATGTCGTTTTCTCTTCAGGCCTTCTGCAGAACGAGGTCGTGGTTGTCGTTGACGGCGAACGTCCAGCCGTTCGGCACCAGACAGGTGAAGTACTCCTCTTCCACCACCGCCGGCCCCGCGGCGCCCTGGCCGGGGGCGAGATCCTCGTGGCGGAACAAGGGCAGCGAGGCGTCGGCGAGCTTGCCGCCATCGCTCAGACGCACTGGGCGCTTGAGCGAGGTCTTGGCCGCCTTGCCGCCCTGGGTGTCGTCGGGCTTGAGCGCGAAGTGAGGAATCGCCTTGGTGGCGCGAAGCTGCACGCGAAGATCCTTGGCGGCCTTGAGTCCGTCGGGCACCTTCTTGTCGCCATTGAGACGACGCGTGGCCTGCTCGCCGTTCTGCGAGAAGCTCAGCGTCTTTTCGATGCTGCACTCCGACAGATCGAAGCCTTCCGCGAACATGTCGCGCGTGGCCTGCTGCGTGAGGCGTTCCATCACGTCGGCCAGACCGCCTTCCCCGGTGTCGGTGAGCGCTGCGTCGTAGCTGTGCGCAATGTCGGAGAAACCGATACCGAAGGCCGAGAACACCGCTGCCATGCGCGGCACGATGATCTCCTTGATGCCCAGCGCGTCCGCCACCCGGCAGGCCGACATCGGGCCCGCACCGCCGAACGCCAGCATGGCGGCGTCGTTCAGGTTCGGCGTCAGCGCCTTCATGGCCTCGGCGATCTTCGACGTATAGGCCTTCTCCATCTGCACCAGCGCTTCGTCGAGTGACACGCCCAGCGGCTTGGCCACGTTCTCGGTGATCGCCGCCTTGGCGCGTTCGGCATCGAGCTTCAGCGTTCCGCCGAAGTAGGAATCGCCGTCGAGGATGCCGAGCAGCAGGTAGGCATCGGTGACCGTGGCTTCCTTGCCGCCGTAGCCGAAGCAGGCCGGACCGGGCGCGCCGCCGACCGATTCCGGGCCCACCTGGATCTTGCCGTTCACCACCTTGAAGACCGAGCTGCCGCCGGCGCCGAGGCTCTCGACCTCGCACAGCGGGAACGAGATCTTGATGTCCTCGAGCGCGCCCCAGCGCTGCTCGCGCACTTCGCCGCGATCGACCACGCCGATGTCGGTCGTCGTGCCTCCGATGTCCATCGTCAGCAGGGTGTTCTTGCGGTAGTGCCGGGCCAGCGCCTTGGCGCCTTCCATGCCGCCGCGAGGACCCGAACCCCAGGTCTTCAAGGCCACCGTCTTGGCCACGCGCGACGACGTGCCGTCGTTGCAGAAGATCAGCAGCGGGTTACGGGCGCGCGATTCGCGCAGCACGTTCTCGGCGTTGTACAGGAAGCGCTCCATCGCCGGATGCAGGAAGGCGTTGAGCAGGCTGCTCCAGGTGCGGCGCGCGTCGTCGGCATCGTCCGACAGCTGATGCGAATACAGGATCGGCACAGCGCCCAGCAGATGGCGCGGATAGCGCAGCAGTGCCACGTGCTTGACCTTCATCTCGTCGGCCGCGAGCGTTGCGCCGCCGAGGCTGACGACCAGGCGATTGGCACCCGCGGACATCAGTTCGTTGATGACCGCCGTGAGGGAGGTCTCGAGCTTTTCGTCGGAGAGCGAGGGATCGACGTAGGCGACGCGATCGCCGACGGTGGCGTTGAACAGGTCGCGCTCGTCGTCGTTGCGGGTGATCGACTTCGGATCCTGGCCCTTGCGCAGGATCAGGCCCAGTCGCGGCCCCTTGCGCTGCACGACGGCGTTGGTCCCCTGCGTCGTGGAGTAACGGATGTAGTCGACTTCCTCGAGCATCGCCGCGAGTTTTTCCTCGCCGTAGACGCGTTTCGAAGCTTCCTTGAGCACCTGCACGAAACACTGCGTGAGATCGTGCGGCGTCGTCAGGGTCTTGGCGCGGAACACCTTCGCGCCGTAGATCACGCAGGCGTCGGTGAGTGTTCCGCCGTTATCGATACTGATCAGCATGGACATGGAGTCCGCCTCATTGTTTTGGTGGAATGCATCGCACCACCCGGACGGGTGGGAACGTGCCGCGAATATAAATTCGGCCAAAAACCCAGCAATTAGGGTGTCCCCTCGCGAGGGTTGGTCCTAAGCGGAGACGCACTTTTCGCCGACTAGGCGCAGTCTCGTGTTGTCCTACAAGCACCACCGATTGCAAAACAATATTCGACGTCGGCGTTTTTATCGCACTCAAAGAAAGTACGACTTTCCGACCTCTTCCCAGCCCGGACGCAATCCGGGCTACGGCGACTTCGGGAACAAAAAAAGCCGGCTCCCTGCGGTGCCGGCCCGGTCGTCGAACGCCTGC
>CAZXXM010000166.1:0-7315 GCA_964644715.1 uncultured Salinisphaerales bacterium | reverse complement strand
CCGGTCGACAGACCCAGCGCAGCGGCCAAGCCGATCAGAGTGGCCAGGCCGCAGAGGACGATCGGGGCGCGGGACGAGGGGGAGCGTGCTTCGAACATCGCACATTGTGCCGCGCGCCGGCACCTGTCTCGGTGCCGGTGTCCGCGCGACGAGGAAGGCTCCTCGCCGCGCGGTCTCGGTTTACTTGTTGAGGATCAGCTTGTCGTTACGGGTCAGGCGGAGTCGGTACTCCTGACCCTGATGTTCGATGATCAGTTCGTGCGACGAACGGAACAGATCTTCGCTGCGCAGCCGCGGTAGCTGAGGGCGGGAGGAGATGGACGGGCGGACGACGGAGAGGGTGGCGGTCTGCATGAGAGGCTCCACAGCGGGGGACGGTGAGCGGCGACGTGAAGTTAATGATAATGATTCGCAAATGCGAGTCAAGCGCGAATTGATTTGAAGGAGACGAAGGCCCGGGGGATCTCGCGCCGCCGGCCGTTGCCCTGCTTGCCGCTTCGGAGGAGGCCGTCCGGGACGACGAACCGAATCGTCCTGATGAGCCGAAAATCGCGAGGCCGCTGATATACTCCGCGGCCGCGTTGCCTCCTGCGAAAGTGGCGGAATTGGTAGACGTCCGGGATTTAGGTTCCCGTGCCGCAAGGCGTGCGAGTTCGAGTCTCGCCTTTCGCACCAGGCCTGCTTCCGCGGCGCAACGTGGGCAACAAAATCGCGAGATCCCCTCGGTCTTCGGCGGCAGCGACTTCCCGACAAGGGCGTTGCCGGCGATGAGAATCTTTGGTCGTCAGGTACTTACAAAAGAAAATTCATGGACGTCAATCTCGAAACCCCCGGCGGCCTTCGGCGCCAGATGCGCGTCACCATTCCCGCGGATCGCGTCTCGAAGGCGGTCGACGAGCGGCTGCGCAACATGTCGCAGCGCGCCAAGCTTCCCGGCTTTCGACCTGGCAAGGCTCCGCTGAGGGTGATCCAGCAGCAGTTCGGGCCGTCCGCTCGAATGGATGCGGTGTCGGATCTGGTTCAGCGCAGCTATCCCGAAGCGCTCGTAAAGGCGGGCGTTCGTCCGGCCGGACAGCCGCAGATCAGCGTGACGACCGAAAAGCCCGGGGAACCGCTCGAATATGTCGCGAGCTTCGAGGTGTTTCCCGAAATTCAGCTCTCGGGATTGGATTCGCTGGAAGTCGAGCAACCGGTCGTGGAAGTGACGGATGCCGACGTCGAGCGCCTCGTGCTGAATCTGCGCAAGGGACGCCGGACGCTGAACGCGGTGACGCGCGCGGCGGCCAACGGTGACATGGTCAAGCTGGATTTCGATGGCAAGCTCAACGGTGAGAGCTTCCAGGGCGGCAAGGGAGACGGCGTCGAAATCGAACTCGGTGCCGGTCAGTTCCTTCCTGACCTGGAGAGCGGAATTGCCGGCCATGCTGCAGGAGAGGAGTTCGAAGTTCCGGTCAATTTCCCGGCGGATTACCGGGCTGAGGAACTGAAAGGAAAAACCGCGCAATTCGCGGTGAAGCTGCATGAGGTCAAGGAAGTCGTGCTGCCCTCCGTCGAGGACGCGGAATTCCTGGCTGCGCACAAGGTTGATTCGGTCGAAGCCCTGCATGCCAAGGCGCGTGAAGCGCTCGAAAACGAGCGCGAGAAAGCGATTCAGCGTCGGAGAAAGAATCAGGTCATGGAGCAGTTGGCGACCACCAATCCGATCGAGGTGCCGAAGAGCCTGATCGAGCAGGAAGTGCCCAACCTGCGTCAACAGGCCGCCCAGCGCATGAACATGCAGAACGTCCCGCCGGAAAAGCTCGCGGAGATGCTGCCAGGGCAGTTGTTCGAGGCGGGAGCGAGCCGCAAGGTGGCGCTCGGCCTGCTGCTGGGCGAGGTCATCAAGCAGCGGGAATTGAAGCTCGACGTCGCGAAGGTCGATGAAGCCCTGGACGCGATGGCGCGTGATTTCGAACAGCCCGAGCAGGTCAAGGCCTATTACCGTTCGCGGCCGGAGATGATGGAAGGGCTGCGCGCCATGGTTCTGGAAGATCAGGTCGTGGAGATCCTTCTGGATGGCGCACGGAAGGTCGAGAAGCCGATGTCGCTGGAGCAGCTCTTGAATCCGCAGGCGCAGGCCTGAGGATTCACTGCGGGGAGGGTCGCGCTTCGCGGCTCGCCGATAACAAATTGATCGCAAATCCAATGACCGACATTCGCAGCCGCGCCTCGACACTCGTCCCGATGGTGGTGGAGCAGACCGCCCGTGGCGAGCGTGCTTTCGACATCTATTCCCGCTTGTTGAAGGAACGCGTCGTCTTCATCGTGGGCCCGATCGACGACTACATGGCCAACCTGGTTGTCGCGCAGCTGTTGTTCCTGGAGTCGGAGAACCCGGACAAGGACATCCACCTGTACATCAATTCGCCGGGCGGCGTGATTACGTCGGGCCTGTCGATTTACGACACGATGAAATTCATCAAGCCCGATGTGGCAACGATGTGCATCGGCCAAGCTGCGAGCATGGGGGCGTTCCTGCTCTCTGCCGGGACCAAGGGCAAGCGGTATTCGCTGCCGCACTCGCGCATCATGATTCACCAGCCCTCGGGCGGTGCACAGGGCCAGGCGACCGACATCGAAATTCAGGCGCGCGAAATTCTGTTCCTGCGCGAGCGCCTCAACAAGCTGATGGCCGAGCACACGGGCCAGCCCTTGGAGCGCATCGCGAAGGACGTCGAACGCGACTACTTCATGAGCGCCGAGATGGCCAAGGATTACGGTCTGATCGATCAGATTCTGGACAAGCGTGTACCGGTCGCTGCCACCACCTGAGCAGGTCGTCGGAAACGTTTTGCGTAACGGCAAGGCCGTGATATACAAGGCCATCCTGGCCGGTTTGGCTCGGGCAGAGGACCCATTTAGATGAGCGCTGATCTGCGCGGCGGTTCCCACAACGGGCGAGTGCTGTACTGCTCTTTCTGCGGCAAGTCCGAGCATGAAGTGCGCAAGCTCATCGCCGGTCCGTCGGTGTACATCTGCGACGAATGCGTCGACTTGTGCAACGACATCATCCGCGAAGAAGTTCACGCCAAGCCGCAGACGAAGGGTCTGCCCAAGCCGCAGGAAATCCGCGCGGTTCTGGACGAGTACGTCATCGGCCAGGAGCAGGCCAAGAAAGTCCTGTCGGTGGCGGTTTACAACCACTACAAGCGCTTGTCGGTGAAGGGTTCGCAGGACGGCGTCGAGCTGTCGAAGTCGAACATTCTCCTGATCGGCCCCACCGGCTCCGGTAAGACACTGCTGGCCGAAACGCTGGCGCGGTTGCTGGACGTGCCGTTCGCCATCGCCGACGCCACGACGTTGACGGAAGCCGGTTACGTGGGCGAGGACGTCGAGAACATCATTCAGCGCCTGCTTCAGAAGTGCGAATACGACATCGAGAAGGCCCAGCGCGGCATCGTCTACATCGACGAGATCGACAAGATCGCCCGCAAGTCCGAGAACCCGTCCATCACTCGTGACGTGTCGGGAGAGGGCGTGCAGCAGGCCCTGCTCAAGCTGATCGAAGGCACGATCGCCCAGGTGCCGCCGCAGGGTGGCCGCAAGCATCCGCAGCAGGAGTTCCTGCAGGTCAACACGGCCGGCATCCTGTTCATCGTTGGTGGCGCCTTCGCGGGCCTCGACCGTGTGATCCAGAACCGCACCGAGAAGGCTGGTATCGGCTTCTCGGCAGACGTGAAGTCGAAGACGGACGTTGCGCAGATCAACAAGCTGCTGTCGCAGATCGAGCCGGACGACCTCATCCGCTTCGGCCTGATTCCCGAGTTCGTGGGCCGCCTGCCTGTCGCCGCTGTGCTCGAAGAGCTCGACGAAGCCGCGCTGATGCAGATCCTCAAGGAACCGAAGAACGCGCTGATCAAGCAGTACAGCAAGCTGTTCCAGATGGAGGGTGTGCAGCTCGAGTTCCGTGAGGATGCGCTGCGAGCGGTGTCGAAGAAGGCCAAGGAGCGAAAGACGGGTGCACGCGGCCTGCGCACGATCCTCGAGAACATCCTTCTCGACGTGATGTACGACCTGCCGTCGATGCAGAACGTGAGCAAGGTGGTCATCGACGAGGCGGTCGTGCTCGGCGAGTCGAAGCCCTTCATCGTCTACGAGAACGTCGAGAGCCGGCGGGAAGTGAAGAACTCCGCTTAGCCGGAATGTGCTGAGCTGTCGACGAAAAGAGGCCCCGCCCCACGCGGGGCCTCTTTTTTGCTGTGTCCTTGAAAGGCGGTGAAAGGACCGCATCTGCGATAATCGTGCACAGTACTTGTGCATCCGACCGGAAACGAACGTGCCTATTGCATCCGAGAAGCTGACGCCCGTCCTGCCGCTACGCGACGTGGTCGTGTATCCGCACATGGCGATACCGCTGTTCGTGGGACGCGAGAAATCCATCAAGGCACTCGCCGCCGGGATGCAGGACGACAAGCGCATTCTTCTCGTCGCCCAGCGCACCGCGGATACGGATGATCCCGGGGCGGAAGACGTCTACTCGGTCGGCACGCTCGCCAGCATCCTGCAGATGCTCAAGCTGCCGGACGGTACCGTGAAGGTACTGGTCGAAGGCCAGCAGCGCGCTGCGATCCTCCGCGTGGACATGAGCGGTCCGTACGTGTCCGCCGAATGCACGCCGCTGCCGCCTGACGAATCGGGCGACGGGAAGGAGGTCGAGGCCCTGTCGCGCTCGACGCTCGCCCAGTTCGAACAATACGTGAAGCTCAACAAGAAGGTGCCGGCGGAACTGCTGCCGTCGCTGGCCAGCATGGACAATCCCGGCCGGCTTGCGGACTCCATTGCGGCGCATCTGAATCTCAAGCTCGAAGACAAGCAGCAGGTGCTAGAGATTGCGGACCCCAAAGCGCGTCTCGAGCACGTGCTGGCGCAGCTGGAAAGCGAGATCGATGTCCTGCAGATCGAGAAGAAGATCCGCGGGCGCGTGAAGCAGCAGATGGAGAAGAATCAGCGCGAGTACTACCTCAACGAGCAGATGAAGGCGATTCAGAAGGAGCTCGGCGAAGGCGAGGACGCGCCCAACGAACAAGAAGAGTACGCGCGCAAGATCGAAAAGAGCGGCATGCACAAGGACGCCAAGGTCAAGGCGCGTGCCGAGCTCAATAAGCTCAAGCTGATGCCGCCGATGTCGGCCGAAGCGACGGTGGTGCGCAACTATCTCGACTGGCTGACGAACGTTCCCTGGAAGAAGGCGACGAAGTCGACCATCGACCTCGCGGCCGCGCAAAAGAAGCTCGACGAGGACCACTACGGCCTCGACAAGATCAAGGAGCGCATCCTCGAGTATCTCGCCGTGCAAAGCCGGGTGAAGAAGCTCAAGGGACCGATCCTGTGCCTCGTGGGGCCGCCGGGCGTCGGCAAGACCTCGCTTGGGCGTTCGATCGCAGACGCGGTAAATCGCAAGTTTGTCCGCATGTCGCTCGGCGGCGTCCGGGACGAGGCAGAGATTCGCGGACATCGACGCACCTACATCGGTGCGTTGCCGGGCAAGATCCTGCAGAACATGAGCAAGGTCGGCGTCCGCAATCCGCTGTTCCTGCTCGACGAGATCGACAAGATGTCGATGGACTTCCGAGGCGACCCGTCGTCGGCCTTGCTCGAAGTGCTCGATCCCGAGCAGAACCACAATTTCAACGATCACTATCTGGACGTCGACTTCGACCTGTCGGACGTGATGTTCGTGGCGACGGCCAACACGCTGAACATCCCCGGTCCTCTGCTCGACCGCATGCCCGGCTATACCGAGCCGGAGAAGATGGCGATCGCGCGCCAATACCTCATTCCCAAGCAGCTCAAGAACAATGGCGTGAAGCCGAACGAGCTGGAAGTCGACGAGGGCGCGGTGCGCGGAATGGTGCGCCACTACACGCGCGAGTCCGGTGTGCGAAACCTCGAACGCGAGATCAGCAAGATCGCCCGCAAGGTCGTCAAGCAGATCCTGCTCGCGCCGGAGGTCGACAAGATCAAGATCACCGAGGCCAATCTCGACGAGTATCTCGGCGTCCAGAAATTCCGTTATGGCCGGGCGGAGGAGAAGAATCAGATCGGGCAGGTCACCGGCTTGGCGTGGACCGAGGTCGGAGGTGAATTGCTGTCGATCGAATCCGCGCTCGCGCCGGGCAAGGGCAAGCTGACGCAGACCGGCTCGCTGGGCAACGTGATGCAGGAGTCCATCCAGGCAGCGTTGACCGTGGTGCGCTCGCGTGCCTCCAAGCTGGGCATCGATGCGGAGTTCTATACGAAGAACGACATCCACGTGCACGTCCCGGAAGGGGCGACACCCAAGGACGGACCGTCGGCCGGCGTGGCGATGTGCACGGCGCTGGTTTCGGCATTGACGGGCATCCCGGTGAAGGCCGAGGTCGCGATGACGGGCGAGATCACGCTGCGTGGCGAAGTCCTACCGATCGGCGGCCTGAAGGAAAAGCTCCTCGCGGCCAGTCGCGGAGGTATTCGCACCGTTCTCATCCCGCAGGAAAACGTCAAGGATCTCGCGGACATTCCCGCGAACGTTAAAGCGGAACTTCGTATCGAGCCCGTACGATGGATCGAAGACGTTCTCCGGCACGCGCTGGAACGCATGCCGGAACCGCGTGAAGCGGAATCTCCGGCGCCGGTGCCGAGCCCTAGTTCGGAAGCTGCACGACCGCATTGATTGCGATCAGCGATGCGTGAAAACCCCTTGAAAAAAGGGGTCTACGGCCCCTTTTCAAGGGGCCGTTTTTTTATTGACGCTCGGAAGATGCGCTTGATATAAAGCCGCGTTGCTGTCAGCGCCCACGTACGACCGTCTCGGCGCTCAGCACGCAATCCAAGAAACGAATAGGGAATGAATTGGGGACGGGCGCGGTACTCGGGTCCGCGGCCTAGGCCGTCGCGGCCATTCATCTACGGGGGAATGCACTACATGAACAAGTCCGAATTGATCGACGCGGTTGCTGCAAGAGTCGAGCTCTCGAAGGCTGACACGGCCCGCGCGATCGATGCCGTCATCGCAGTGATCGGCAAAGCGCTCAAGAAGAAGGACAAGGTCGCGGTGGTGGGTTTCGGAACGTTCATGGTGCGCGAACGCAAGGCCCGGACGGGTCGGAATCCGAAGACCAATGAGCCCATCAAGATCAAGGCCAGCAAGACGCCTGCATTCAAAGCTGGCAAGGCTCTCAAGGACGCGATAAAGTAGCGGACTCTGCAGGGCGCTGGATTGGTTCGGAGGCATTGGCAACGGGGTGCTTAGCTCAGCTGGTAGAGCGTCGCCCTTACAAGGCGAATGTCGGCGGTT
>CAZXXM010000165.1:0-7376 GCA_964644715.1 uncultured Salinisphaerales bacterium | reverse complement strand
CCTTGCGCACGAGTTCGGGATTCACGGCCGCCACTTCGGCGAGCTGCGGCGTGTTGACGACGCACGGTGCGACGGTATTGACGGTGATGCCGTCGCGTGCGAACTCGCGTGCCAGCCCTGTCGTGATGCCGTGCATGCCGCCCTTGGCCGCGTTGTAGGCCGCGTGATCGAACAGGCCGTTGCGTACCGAGTCCGCGCCCAGGTTGACGATGCGGCCGTAGCCCTTGGCCTTCATGATCGGCAGCGCGTACCAGCAGCACCAGATGCAGGTCCACAGGTTGCGATCGATCGTCGTGCGCAGCGTGTCGGGCGTGTGATCGAGGAAAGGTCGCAGGATGCCGCCGCCGGCATTGTTGGCGAGGATGTCCAGAGTGCCGAAGTGCTTCACGGCGGCCTGGATCGTGCGTTCGGCGACGTCCTGCCGGGCGAGATCACCCGCCTCGGTCACGACCTGGGCGCCGGCTGCGCGCAGGCGTGCGGCGGCTTCTTCCAGCGTCTTCGCATCGAGATCCGCGAGCACCAGCTTCGCGCCTTCGGCTGCGAAGCGCTCCGCGATCGCGTAGCCGATGCCGCGACCGGCGCCGGTGACGACGGCGACGCGATCCACCAGGCGCCGGCTCATGCCGGGGCTCCGCTCTGCGAGTGCGAGATGCGAACCGGTGGCGTCGCATCGCCTGCGGGTGCGGACGACGCAGAGGCCGCCTGCTCGATGACGCCGATCTTGCCGAACGCCGGCGTCGGCACGCTGCCCCAGGTATCGAGCGTGCCGGGCGCCGGCTCCAGCAGCCGCGCTTCGCGAGCGCCCGTCTCCGGAAACGTCTCCATGCCGAAGCTGTACTCGACGGTCATGCGATCCGGGTCCAGCCAGTAGAGAAAGATGCTTTCGGAGGGCTGGTGACGTCCCGGTCCGAACACGATCTCGACGTCGTTCTTCTTCATGCGGTTCATGCCGCGACCGATATCGTCGATGTCCGTGACCATGAAGTTCACGTGATTCAGGTGATCCTCGTTGCCGGTCAGGATCGCCAACGAGTGATGCAGCGGGTTGGGAAAGCAGCGCAGAAAAGCAGCGAACCCGGGAACGAAGTCGGAGATCACGAATCCCAGCTTGCCGGTCAGCCACTGCAGCGCGCCGTCGAAGTCCGCCAGGTTGAGGACGACGTGGCCGAGCCGTTCGATCTTCGCGACCGTCGGGACGTAGGCCTGGGCCAGGTGCATCATTTGTACGAAGTATTCGAGGCACAGCCCGCTGCCCGGAATGCGAATGCGGAACGCCGCGACGGTGCGCAGGCGCTTGAGCTCGTCGGCCGGGATTTCTTCGACTGCCAGACCCAGGCCGCGCAGGTAATCTTGAGCAATATCGAGATCGCGGCGGGTCTCCAGTTCGAAGCCGATGCGCTTGAGCCCCGCCTGCGGGGCGGGGTACAGCAGCAGGTTGTGGTGATCCTGCGAGCAGCGCAGCGCGGTGAGATCGTTGCCGGACTCGGTGACCGTCAGCCCTACCATGTCACGGTAGAACGCGGTGCTCTTCGCCAGGTCCGTCACGTTGAGCGCCACGTAGCCGAGTCGCTTGTAGCGGAAGGGAACGTTCATCGATGAAGCCACCTCAGAGGATGATGCTGATGCGGCCGTTGGGCTTCAGGCCTTCCATGTCGAGGATGCAGCGCTTCTCGCGGATGCGCAGACCTTCCGGGGTGACGGCGATGCGGTAGCGATAGCTGCCGATGTAGGTCTCGGTCAGGCCCATCTTCGTGCGGTACGTGAGCACCGCCGCACCGACGTCCAGCTCGTCGTCGTGGCGCGCCCGGATGCGAACGTTGCTCACCAGGTGGCGCGTCTTCGACTTCGGAAACTCGGCATGCGCGGTGCGCTTGAGCAGGCGCTCCACGCGCTGCTCGAGACGGAAGCGATCGTCGGCCACGTAGAACAGCGCGTTGTCCGGCGAGGCATCGGCCGGCGTGTCCGTGGTCGGGACGTAGTAGCTGCCGTCGGCGGTGAACAGGGTCAGCCATTCCTTGAGCCGCCATTCGTCGAGCATCTCCGCCTCGAGGAACATGAAATCCTCGACCTGCTCACGGGTCACGGTCTGGGCGAGCATCTCAGGCTTCTCCCTTGGCGGCAGCGGTGGCCTGCGTGCGGCGTTGCCACTCGTTCCAGAACACGCGCATCTGCAGCTCATCGTCGTAATTGACCTTGTCCTTGATCATGCCCTTGGACATGTCGTTCCACGGCGCCTCCTTCATCGCCTCGTACCCGCGCTGGCACTGCTCGAGCGCCTCGACGTCGTCGGGTGTCGCGAAGCCGCCGGGTCCCAGGAATTCAAGGAAATTGGAGAGGCGGAACTTGCGGGCCCAGGCGCTTTCGTCCTGCGGGGCCAGCGCCCAGCCGAACACCTGCATCGCATCCGGCGCGGTCGGGAAATACGTGCGCACCGTGATCGCCATGATGTCGTTGATGACCAGGTTCGGGAAAATGAACATGTTGCGATTGAGCGAGGCGATGCGCTCCGCGCGGGCTTCGCCGAAGCGTTCGACCAGGCGCGCCTTCACCTTCGCGAGTTCCACCTTGCCTTCCTCGCCCCACAGCGGGATCCATTGCGCGACCGGGCGCCCCCACGGCGCCTTGTATTCGATGACCGCGTGACCGTTGCCGAGGTCGTAGCCGGTGCCGTCGAAAGGTACGGGCGACATGCTGCCTTGCATGTTCTTCAGATAGTCGACGTAGGTCGCGTGGGTGTTTATCGCGTGGTAGCCATCGATCGAGTTCTCGGTGAGCAGCTTCCAGTTGGCGCGGATCTGATACTCCTGCGTTCCGCCGACCAGGGTCATGCCGACCTCGGATTGATCCGCGATGATGTCGATCCACTCCTTGGCGTTGGCCAGGTAGTCGCTCAGCGACTGGACGTTGCGGTCGAAGCAGATGAACCAGAAGCCGCGATACGAATCGAGCCGCGGTACGGGCACGAGATTGCCGGCGCCGTTGGCGTTGAAGTCCGCTGGGTAGCATTCCTGACCGGGCTGGCTCTTGAGTGTGCCGTCAGATCCGAACACCCAGCCGTGATAGAAACACTGGAAGCTCTTCGCGTTGCCTTTGCGTTCGCGGCAGACCTGCGCACCGCGATGCGGGCAGGCATTGAAGAAGGCGTTGATCTTCTTCTGCGCGTCGCGCGTGAACAGGATGTTGCGCTTGGCCACCAGGCGCGACACGAAGTCGCCGGGCTTCACCAGTTCGGATTCGTGCCCCAGGTACAGCCAGCACTTGTCGAAGATGCGGCCGTACTCGTCGCGCAGGACCTGCGGGTCGGTGAAGCTGCGCCGCGACACCTTGAAGATGTGGTGCTGCGGGTCGTGCCAGACCGCGGGCTGTTCGGGTGTCAAGGGCATGTTCATGGCGAGGCTCGCGAAAGGGTCAGGTGATGACCAGGCTGGCGCTGGACGGAATGTCGAAGATCGCGCCGCAGTCGTCGCACGCGATGTCGTGCTGGCCCCGCGGATCGCTGTAATAGCCCTCGAGCCCGACACCGCAACGCGGGCAGTCGAACCAGACCTGCGCGGGTTCCACGCGGACGTGCATGACGCAGAGACGCGCGGATACGCCGGGGTCTGCGGGTGCCGGGCGGTCGGGCTTTGCGGATCTATCGAGCGGGCTGGGCATTGGCTTGTCGTTCTCCGACTCCATCTCCGCCTCAAAAGCGCGGAGAGAGAGGGCGTTGTCGCGGTTCCTTACGTTCTCGCGCTCTCGAGCAGTTCCGGAAAATCGGTCTCGAAGAATTCGCGCTCGCCGCGTTCGCCGGATCTGCGCCGCTCCGCTTCGCTCGCACGCAGCTCGGTGCGCCGGATCTTTCCGGACACGGTCTTGGGCAGGTCGCAGAATTCGACGATGCGGATCTTCTGGTACGGCGCCAGCCGCGTGCGCGCGAAGCTCAGGATGGACTTCGCCGTGTCGCGGTCCGGCGCGAATCCCGGTTTCAGAATCACGCAGGCCTTCGGTACGCACAGCCGTTTCGGATCGGGGCTCTCGACGACGGCAGCTTCCGCGACGGCCGGATGTTCGATCAGCGCGCTCTCCAGTTCGAACGGCGAGATGCGGTAGTCCGAGCTCTTGAAGACGTCGTCGGTGCGGCCGACGAACCAGAAGAACCCGTCGGCGTCGCGCGAGGCGACGTCACCGGTGCCGTAGTGCGCGCCGCCCAGCGCCTTCTGCGTCTTCTCGGCGTCGCCGGCATAACCGGACATGATTCCCGCGGGACGGGGCGACAGCGACACCGAGACCTCGCCCTCGTCGACCGGCTGGCCGTCGACATCGAGCAGGTCGAGGCGATAGCCGGGCAGGGGGCGGCCCATCGAGCCGTAACGTATCGGCTGCCCTGGCGGATTGCCGAGCATCGCGGTCGATTCGGTCTGGCCATAGCCCTCGCGGATCACCAGGCCCCAGGCCGCCTTCACGCGCTCGATGACCTCGGGATTCAGCGGCTCGCCGGCGCTGACCAGCTCGCGCAGCTTGAGCTTGTACCGGGTCAGATCCTCGAGGATCAGCGCGCGCCACGCGGTTGGCGGCGCGCACAAGGTCGTCACGCCGCAGCGTGCGAGCGTGGCCAGGGTCTTGTCCGCGTCGAAGCGGCCCTGGTTGTAGACGAAGACCGTGGCACCGATGGTCCAGGGCGCGAAGAAGCAGCTCCACGCGTGCTTGGCCCAGCCCGGCGAACTGATGTTCAGATGCACGTCGTCCTCGCGCAGACCCAGCCAGTACATCGTGCTCAGGTGCCCGACCGGGTAGCTGCGCTGCGAGTGCAGCACCATCTTGGGCTTGGACGTGGTTCCCGAGGTGAAGTACAGGACGCAAGGGTCGTCGGAACGGGTGACGCCGTCGGGCTGGAAGTCCTTGGATGCTTCGGTCACCTGCGCGTAGTCGACCCAGCCCTCGGCCTTGCCCAGCGAGATGCGAATGCAGCCGTCGGCAATGCCCGCGAACTTGGCCACGTTGGCCACGTCCACGATCACCGCGCGCATCTGCCCGCGCTCGATACGGTCCTTCAGATCGGCCTCCGACAGCAGCATCGTCGCCGGGCTCAACACGGCGCCGAGCTTCATGGCCGCCAGCATCAGGTCCCACAGCTCGACGCGGTTGGGCAGCATCACCAGCAGCCGATCGCCGCGCGCTACACCCAGGCCGCGCAGAAAGTTGGCTGCGCGATCGCTGCCTACGCGCAGCTCCTCGAAGCTGCGGCTGACCTCGGAACCGGACTCGTCGACGATGCGCAGTGCCGCGCGCTTGTTGCCGCGCGCCAGGTCGTCGAAATGATCGAGCGCCCAGTTGAACTCGGGCATCTCGGGCCAGCGGAAGTCGGCCATCGCGGCCGGATAGTCTTCGCGGTGACGGATCAGCAGGTCGCGCGCGGCGCGGAAGGTGGCGATGCCACTCATGAGTTTCTTCTCCTCGACAGGGGAAGCCATTCAACGCAAAGGCGCATGGAAAGGCAAAGTGGAGAACGCGAGGTATTTTTCACGTCAGGCTTCCTTTCTTTCTTCGTGCGTCTTCGCGCGGAAATTTCTTTCAGGCCGGGGCGCCGCGCGCCCGCAGCAGATCCAGCGCGACGTCTTCGATCATGTCTTCCTGTCCCCCGACGGTCTTGCGTCGACCCATCTCCACCAGGATGTCGCGGGCCGGCACGCCGTACTGCTTCTCCGCACGCCGGGCGAACAGCAGGAACGACGAATACGTGCCGGCGTAGCCGAGCGTCAGCGAGTTGCGATCGAGGCGCACCGGGAAATCCATGATCGGTGTCACCAGGTCCTCGGCGACGTCCATGATCCTGAAGGTGTCCACGCCGGTCTCGATGCCCATGCGTTCGGCGACGGCGATGAACACCTCCATCGGCGTGTTGCCGGCACCGGCACCCATGCCGCCACAGGCGCAGTCGATGCGCGAGGCGCCGGCCGTGACCGCCGCGATCGAATTGGCGACGCCCATCGCCAGGTTGTGATGCCCGTGGAAACCGATCTCGGTTTCGGACTTTAGTCCCTGGCGCAGCGCATCGACTCTTTCCGCGACGTCCTCGGGAAGCATGTAGCCGGCCGAGTCGGTCGTGTAGATGCAGGTGGCGCCGTAGCTTTCCATCAGCCGCGCTTGCTCGAGGATCTTCGCGGGCTCCGCCATGTGCGACATCATCAGGAAGCCCACGGTATCCAGCCCGAGCTTGCGACCCAGCGCGATGTGCTGCTCGGAGACGTCGGCCTCGGTGCAATGCGTGGCGACGCGGATACAGGCGATGCCGCAGTCGGCCGCCATGCGCAGCTCGTCGACGGTGCCGATGCCCGGCAGCAACAGCGCGGAGATCTTCGCCTGCGTCATCAGCGGCACGACCGCTTGCAGGTAATCCTCGTCGGACGCCGCGGCGAAGCCGTAGTTGACCGACGCACCGCCCAGGCCGTCGCCGTGGGTGACTTCGATCAGCGGCACGCCCGCCTGATCGAGGCCGGTGGCGATGGCCTTCATCTGCTCGATGCTGATCTGGTGACGCTTGGGATGCATGCCGTCGCGTAGCGACATGTCGTGCACGGAGACCTTTCGGCCCTTGAGTCGGGTGGAGGCGCTCATCGTGGATTCCGGTCAGGCGGCGACCGCGTCGGGCGACCGCAGCTTGCGGGCGAACATCTCCCCGGTGCGCGCCGCGGCCGCGGTCATGATGTCGAGGTTGCCGGCGTACTTCGGCAGGTAATCGCCGAGCCCTTCGACCTCGAGATAGATCGAGACGCGGCGGCCGTCGAACACCGGGCCGTTCTTCAGGCGGTAGCCCGGCACGTACTTCTGCACTTCCGCGATCATCCGGTGGATCGAGGCCGTGATCGCCGCCTGGTCCGGAGATTCCACCGTCAGGCAGTGCACCGTGTCGCGCATGATCAACGGCGGCTCGGCCGGATTGATGATGATGATGGCCTTGCCCTTTTTCGCGCCGCCGACGTCACGGACCGCACCGGCCGTGGTGCGCGTGAACTCGTCGATGTTCTTGCGCGTGCCGGGCCCGACCGATTTCGACGACACCGTGGCGATGATCTCGCCGTACTCGACGGCCTGGACGCGAGAGACCGCGGCCACCATCGGAATGGTGGCCTGCCCGCCGCAGGTGACCATGTTGACGTTGGTGGCGCCACGATCGAGCTGGTCCGCGAGATTCACCGGCGGAATGCAGTAGGGGCCGATCGCCGCGGGGGTCAGGTCGATCATCAGCACGCCGAGTTCACCGAGCTTGCGCGCGTTCTCCTCATGCACGTAGGCCGACGTCGAATCGAACGCGATGCGGATGCCGTCGGCCTTCACGTGCGGCAGCAGGCCGTCGACGCCCCGGTCGGTGGTCTTCAGTCCCATCTCGCGGGCGC
>CAZXXM010000164.1:4935-7402 GCA_964644715.1 uncultured Salinisphaerales bacterium | reverse complement strand
CACGCCGTCTCCATGAGGTGCCGTGGTGAAACCCGCCCGCTGCAGACGAAGGCTGACTTCCTGGGGCAGGTCGCGGCCGCTCGTGAGCTTGTTGGGGCTGCCCGTGTAATGGAACAGCAGCCCGCGGGGCTTCAGGACGCGCGCGAGTTCGTCGTAGAAGGCCTGGGAGTACAGCGCGCCGGCGATGCCGAAGCGCGGCGGGTCGTGAAGAATCGCGTCGAACGTCTCGGCCGGATGTTCCGAGATCCGCGACGCCACGTCTCCTTGCGCGAGTTCCAGCCCGCGCGCATCGCTCGCCGGAGACCAGGGGTTGAGCGTGCGCAGCCACAGCACGTCGGGATTCTTCTCGTAGGAGACGACGCGGCGCGCCGCACGCGCGACGCACCAGTGCGCGAAATAGCCGAGGCCGGCACAGGTATCGAGAATCGATTTTCCCTCGGGCTCGATCAGTCCGACCTTGTGCCGTGCATCTTCGAAAGGAGACAGCTGCGCCGTGGGCAGCATCTTGATTCCGTCCATTTCGAATGTCGGCGGACCCCAGTCGGTCGGGACCAGCTTGATCAGGCCTCCTTCGCCGAAGCGCGAAACCGGCTCGAAATTCTCTCCGTCCCAGTGATAGACCGTGCGCTCCTTGCAGCGAGCCGCGTAGGGATAAGACCTCTGCCCCACGGACCAGGACTCGGGACCGACGATCAATGCGCTCGTCGATCGCCACAGGTCGATCGAAGCTTCGATCTGCGTCTGGCCCGACTTCGCTGCCGCCTTCAGCGCGGCGTGAAGCGGAAGCGTCAATAGCGGATGCATGGCGATGGGTTTTGCCCGTACCGGGATGAAGGACTGCAGATCACTCGATGTCGTCTCGGCCCCTGGTGTCCGCCGGGTGGCTCGCGACATTCTCGCAAACAGGGCCTCGACATGTGCCGCGAGGCTTGGGCGGCATCGACGAAAAAGCGGTGAGTTCGCGTTCGCCAGAGCAGCGATCGATTCGGCTCACCGCCTATCATGGCCGGGGCTCGCCGCCTGCGCCGGGACGCGATCGGACAAGCGCTCGGTGCCCGCATTGGTTTTTTCTGCCCCGTCGACACGAAGCGCGGTGCTGTCCACAAGGAACCCGGAAGCATGGAACGACGTCCTCCGTTTCCCCCGTTCACCGCCGAATCCGCGGCTCGAAAGGTTCGAGCCGCCGAAGATGCCTGGAACGGTCGCGATCCCGTGCGCGTTTCATTGGCGTACACGCAGGACAGCATCTGGCGCAATCGCAGCGAGATCTTCCAGGGTCGCGACCGGATTGCCGAATTCCTGGCGCGAAAATGGAACCGGGAACTCGAGTACCGGTTGATCAAGGAACTCTGGGCGTTCACCGGCGACCGCATCGCCGTGCGCTTCGCCTACGAGTACCACGACGATTCCGGAAACTGGTTTCGCGCTTACGGCAACGAGAACTGGCAGTTCGACGAGAACGGCCTCATGGCGTATCGCCACGCGAGCATCAACGATCTGCCGATTGCAGCGGCCGAGCGGAAGTTCCACTGGGATCGTTCGCAGCCGAGACCTGCAGATCATCCCAGGCTGACCGACCTGGGGCTGTAGCGGCCGACGGCGGCCGCGACCTCGTCGTACGGCCGGGTCAGCCGCGCGTCTGCAGCAGCTCGTTCAACTGGCGTGCTGCCGTGATCGCACAGGGAAATCCTGCGTAGAACGCCAGGTGCGTGATGATCTCCTCCAGCTCGGTACGCGTGACCCCGTTGTCGAGCGCACGGCCCAGATGTGCGGGCAGCTGTTCGGACCGGTTCATCGCGATCAGCGCCGATACCGTCACGACGCTACGGTCGCGCTTGGAGAGCTGGCTTCGCTGCCAGATGTCGTCGAAGACGACGGTCTGGGTCACTTCCGCAAGTTTGGGCGCGACGTCGCCAAACAGCGCACGCAGGGTGTCGCGAACCGTCGAGTCGGGCATGCCGGGGCTCCTGAAAAGAGTTGAACGAAAAGACGGCGCGACGGAATCCGCTGTCCGTCAGCGCAGCTTGCGCGCACCGATGACGCTGAACACCACCCGGCACACCTCCGCGTTGCGGTTGTGCCAGCGATGCCGCGTACCGTTCTGGATCACGCAATCTCCGGGGCCGAGCGTACGGCTGGCACCGTCGTCCAGTTCCAGCTCGACGCGGCCCGACATCACGAAGCCGTAATCGATCGTCACCGATGCGTGCATGCCCGGCGCGTCCTCCTCCATCGTGCCACCGAGACCGGGAAGCGCCGCGAAGAATTCCTCGGTCGCCCGCGCCGCATCGACGCCGCGACGGGCAGCGTCCTCGGCAAATGAATCCGGCAGGAAATCGACGTAGAGGAAGCGGCTGCCGCCCGCGGCGGGAAAATACGGAACGGGCACCAGACTCGGGTCTCCCGGCGGCACCGGAATTGCCGGCGTCTCCTCGGTGGACCACAGGATTCCGATTCCATATCCGCC
>CAZXXM010000164.1:0-4835 GCA_964644715.1 uncultured Salinisphaerales bacterium | reverse complement strand
GGCCGGCCGGGCCTCGCGTATCATTCCCGTACTCGTCAGTAGGACTTCTCACGCGCACCACGATGCCCTCGACCCCGCGCACTCGTTCGAAGCCGAAATCCCGAAGTCGCGACGCGAAGCCGCCGAAGGCCGCCGCCCCGCGTCCGGCAGTGCCGTCGATGCGCGAGCAGGTCCTGGCGTTCAAGCGCGAGCAGATCCTCACCGAGGCCGGCGAGCTGTTCTACGAGCACGGCTACCAGCGCACGACGCTCGACATGGTCGCGCAGCGGCTCGGCGTGACGAAGCCCTTCATCTACTACCACTTCAAGGACAAGGCCGCGATCCTGGCGGAGATCAGCAAGCGCGGCATCTCGCGCGGCAACGAGGTGCTGCGCGAGTCGCTAGAGGGTCGCGGTGCCACGGCCGACCGACTGTACGAAGCGATCCGGGCGATCGTGCGCACCATCCTGAGCTCGCAGCGTTACACCGCGATCTTCTTCCGCGAGCAGAAGAACTTCGACCCCGAGCTGCTCGCGCCGCTGGAGAAGATGCATCGCGAGTTCGACGCGCTGCTGTCGCGGCTGCTCGAAGAGGGCGTGGCCAAGGGCGAGTTCAAGATCGCCGACATCCGCCTGTGCGCGCTGGCGATCGGCGGCATGGTGAACTGGGCGTACACCTGGTATCGCGAATCGGGCCGCTTGTCGGCGGACGAGTTGTGCGAGGGCCTGGCGAAGCTGGCGATGCAGATGGTGGGCGCCCCCAGAAAGTAGAACGTAGCCCGGACGCAGTCCGGGTGTCGCTCTCTAGACGGCGCAATCCCGGACTTCGTCCGGGCTACGCGGTCTCTTCATCATCTCGACGCGGTAATCGTTCAGGTCGGGCTGCCGCGTCATCCCCCAGTAGTCCACGAGCCGCCAAGGCACCGGCGAAAACACGCGGCCCTTCGGGTTGCGATACCAGTTGCGCATGCCCGGATGCGTCCACACCAGCTGGCCGTGCTCCTCGTCGACGCGCCGGCAGTAGTCGTCCTGCACGTCCTGCCGTACCTCCAGGGTCGCGATGCCGCGTTCGGCCATCGCCTTCAGGCAGCCGGTGATGTAGCGCATCTGGCACTCGGCCATGAACATCAGGCTGCCGCCGTGGGCCAGGCCGGTGTTCGGGCCGGACAGCAGGAACAGGTTCGGATAGTCCGCCACCACCGTGCCGAGATAGGCACGCGGGTCGTCATCGCCCCAGACTTCGCGCAAGGCCGCGCCGCTGCGTCCGCGAACGTCCATCGGTGCGAGCATCTTGCCCGCTTCGAAACCGGTGGCGAGCACGATCACGTCCGGCGTGTAGCGCGCACCGCCGTCGGTGATCACGTCCGGCCCTTCGACGCGCGCGACCGCCTCGGTCACCAGCTCCACGTTGTCGCGCCGCAAGGCCTCGTACCAGCCGTTGTCGATCAGGATGCGCTTTCCGTACGGCGGATAGTCCGGCAGGCACTTCTCGATCAGGTCGTCGCGACCCTCGAGCTGCCCCAGCAGATATCGCGTCATCACCTCGCGGTGACGATCGTTGCGCCGGTTCATCGAGCGGGCACCGTGCGGCCACTCGGGATCCTTGCGCAAGGTGTGCAGCAGGCCGTCGCCGAAGCGCCAGATCAGGCCGAAGCGGTACCAGGCGTAGTAGTAGGGCAGGTTCCGCAACAGCCAGCGCCCCGCCTCGCCGACCGTGCCGTGGTAGTCGCGGTCTTCGCGCGCCCACTGCGGCGAGCGCTGGAACACGGTCACTTTCGACGCCTCGGCCGCCACGCTGCGCAGGAACTGCATCGCGCTGGCACCGGTACCGACGACGCCGACGTGCCGGCCCTTCAGGTCCGCATCGGCGGGCCAGTTCGCGGAATGCCACCAGCGACCGGTGAAGCTGTCCATGCCGGGGAACGGCGCCGTCTTCGGACGGTTGAGCTGGCCCACCGCGCTGATGACGATCGGCGAGCGGTGCTCGACGATGCGGCCGTCCGGTCCACGCAGCCGCGCGCACCATTCCTGCCGCTCCTCGTCCCAGCGCAAGGACTGCACCTCGGTGCGGAAGCGGACGTGCCGGCGCAGGTCTCGCTGCTCGGCCATGCGCAGGATGTAGTCCAGCACCTCGCCGCGCTTGGAATAGTTGCTCGACCAGTCGAGATTGGGCTCGAACGAGTACGAATAGAAATGGTTGGGCGTGTCGACGCCGCACTCGGGATAGTTGTTCGCGTACCAGGTACCGCCGATCTGATCGGTCTTCTCGACGATCTCGAACGGAATGCCGAGTTCGCCGAGCCGAACGGCGGCGCACAGGCCGGAGACGCCGGCACCGATGATCAGCACCCTCAGCGACTCGCGCGAGCGCAGCGGCGGCGCGCCGCTCCAGTGCACGCGCCGGTCGGCCAGCCCCATCTCCTCGAGCACCATCGGCACGTACTCGGCCGGCACCTGTTCCGACAGCACGGTGCGCATGATCGCCAGCAGCGTGGCGTCGTCGGGAAGCGGACCAAGCTGGCGCCGGCCGTCGGCCAGCTCCTCGAGCACCTGCGCCATCGCCACGCGCGCCTCCTCCTGCAGCTCGGGCGGCAGGCCGCCCGAGGCTTCTGCGAACAAGGCGATGTCGCGCTTGGGCAGGAACGGCGCCTCGATCCAGCGGCGATCGCCGGTGATGTGCGTCAGGCAGGCCAGCACCGTCGGAATCGAGGCCTCGCGCAGCGCTTCGCGCGCCGTCATCGTCGTGCTCATCAGGTTTGGCTCCCGCCGATGCGATCCATGCGGACCTTGATGCCGGCCCGTTCGCGGTCCCAGGTATCGGCGGTGATGCCCTGCTCGCGCAACTGGTTCTTCTGCACCTTGGCGGTCGGCGTCTTCGGCAGCGCCGCCACCACCCGGATGTAACGCGGCACCATGAAGTGCGCCATGCGCGAGCGCAGGAATTCCAGCAACTCGGGTGGATGGATCGACTGGCCTTCGACCGGCGCGACGACGACCATCACGTCCTCTTCGCCGACCTCGCTGGGGACGCCGATCGCCGCGGCCTCGCGCACCGCCGGGTGTCGCACGACGTCGGCTTCGACCTCGAACGAGGAAATGTTCTCGCCGCGGCGGCGGATCGCGTCCTTCATGCGGTCGACGAAATAGAAATGACCCTGCTCGTCGACGCGGAACGCGTCGCCGGTGTGGAACCAGCCGTTGCGCCAGGCGCGCGCCGTGGCTTCCGGGTTCTTGTAGTAGCCGCCGTTCATGGCCCAGGGCCGGTCGGTGCGTACCAGCATCTCGCCGACCTGCCCGCGCGCGACCTCGCAGTCGTTGCCGTCCACCAGCCGAACTTCGACGCCGGCCCTCGGCTTGCCGCAGGTGCCGCGCGCGCTGGGGTTGGGTCCGGAAACGATCGGCGACGACACCTCGGTCATGTTGAAGATCGTATAGACCGTGACATCGAAGCGTTGCGAGAACGCGGCGACGTCGCCGGACAGCGGCACCATGAAGACCTTGCGCAGGCTGTGCGCCCGGTCGTCCGGTGCCGGTGGCTGCTTTTCGAGAAATGCCGCCATGACGCCGAGCAGGAACCCCGCTGTGGTCTGCGTGGCCCGCACGACCGACCAGAAGCTCGCGGTGTCGAAACGCTCGACGAAACTCACGGACGCGCCGCGCGCGAACATCACGTAGATGCCGGCGACACCGCCGATGTGGAACATCGGCATGTTGACCAGGTAGCGGTCGTCCTGGGTGATGAACGGCCAGGTCTCCGGTCCCGCGTTGCTGAACAGATGCAGGTAGGAACACAGCACGCCTTTCGACGGACCGGTCGTACCGGAGGTGTAGATCACCGCGCAGGGATCCCAGGGTTCGATCGCGCGCGCCGGCGCCGCCAGACGGCCGGACGTCGGCAGCAGGGCTTCTTCGTAGGCCACGCAACGCAGATTCGCGGGCCCGGTGCAGCGGCCACCAGCGACGACCACGGTCTGCAGCATGGCGGTATCGACTTCCGACAGACGCGGCAGCAGGTCGGCGTGGATCACCGCGAGCTTCGCATCGGCATTGTCGACGACGTGTGCCAGCAGCGAGCCCTTATACGCCGTGTTGATCGCGACGAAAACCGCGCCCAGATACTGCACGGCGAAGTACACGCGCAGGCAGTCGCGATCGTTGGGCATCCACACGAGTACGTGATCGCCCTGTCGCACGCCGAGCCGCTGCAGGCCCAGCGCGGTCTGAACGCTCATCCGGCGCAGCTGCGCATAGGTCCATTCCTCGCCGTCGTCGCCGAACTTCAGGAACACCTTGTCCGGCCGTTCGCGCGCCCAGCGATCCATCAGCTCGCGCGTGACCACGCGATCACGCGGCGGGATCCTGGGATCCGCGTGATCTGGCGCGGCCGGAACGGCCTCCACCTCGATCGTCGTCGCACTCATGCAGCGGCTCCTCAGGGCGTGCCGGCGTGCCTGGGCCGGCGGCGGTCCCGCGATGCTACTGTCGAGTAGGATTTCATGTCCATCGTGACATGAAGGGACGTCTGCGTGCCGACTCCGAAAAATCGGCAACGCGCGACGGATAAGTGCTTGCCCGCAGCGGCCGGCGATTTCGGGACCCACGATTATCACGATCTTCGAGTAAGCCCGGTCCCGCCGTCGGCACGCTCCCCGGATGGACGGCGCCGGAGGCTCTGCCTATAGTTACTCCAGAGTAGGTCCGAATACCCCGGATGAAACTCCGGGCGGCACCGGGACACACCGGCACCGAACCATAAGAGGAGAAGTCGATGAGCCCCCCGATCGCCGTCGGCGATGCGCGCATCCATCGCATCGAAGAGTGGTCCGGCCTGTTCATGACCCCGCAGACCTTGTTCGC
>CAZXXM010000163.1:0-7405 GCA_964644715.1 uncultured Salinisphaerales bacterium | reverse complement strand
AGGGAAAGTCCTTCCAGATGCTGAAGGACGAGCTGCGGCGTGACCTGGCCATCGTCCGATTGACGAGCACTGGCGCCACGCTGAGCGCCATTGCCGACGAGTTGGGCTTTGCCGACAGCACCGCCTTCCAGCGGGCTTTCAAGTCGTGGACCGGCAGCGCACCGGGAATCTATCGATCCCGGCTCAGCTTGAAACCCGTTCGCACCGAGTAGCGCCGTGCGCAGCACGTCGCTACTCGGGCCGAACGGGGTTCGGAAACGCAAACTGACCCACCGCCCAGCGCCGGCTTTCCTTTGCGTCCTTTGCGCCTTTGCGCCTTTGCGTTCGAAACGCTTTTTCCAGGTTCAGTGCCGACGACCAGACGCCTACGGGATCGATACCGTGTCGCCAGCCGGCGGACGTGTGCGCGCCGGCGGCAGCCACGGCGGCGCGACCAGGTGCAGATGGACCGCGATGGCCACGGCCTGCGTGCGGCGCACGGCGCCGAGCTTTCCGAAGATCTGGTTGACGTGGTACTTCACCGTGGCCAGCCGGACGTCCAGGCGCCGTGCGATCTGCGCGTTGGAACGGCCGTCGCAGATCAACTCCAGCACCTCGGTTTCACGCCGGGTCAGCGGTTCGATCAGGGGTTCGATCGAGGCTGCGATTGGCGGCCCGACAGGCTGGCCGTTGCTCTGCATCGCGCCGGCGAACCCGCTCACCCGCACCGGCCCCGACCCGTCCTGATGGCGCTCCACGTCCACCTCCATGCCCGGGCGCCGCGGCCTACATGGCACGCGGTTCGCGGCGATCGCCACCCCTGCTGCCTCTCGACTCAAGCTGCGTCAGCAGCGCGCTGTCAGGCGGTCCATTACGCCGTCATGCCGCCGTCGACGACCAGGTCCGCACCGGTGACGTAGCTTGCGGCATCGCTGGCGAGCCAAAGCACGGCGGCGGCGATTTCGGCAGGCTGCGCGAAACGACCCATCGGGATGCGGGCGATGGTCTTGGCGGCGAATTCCTCAGCCTGTGCCGGCGTCAGCGTTGCCAGAGCACCGCTGACCATCTGGGTTTCGGCAAATCCGGGGCAGACGGCATTGATGCGAATGCCGTAACCGGATCGCGCGCAGTGGATGGCTGCCGAGCGTGTGAACAGGCGCACGCCGCCCTTGCTCGCGTTGTAGGCCGGCAACAAGGCCTCGCCGATCAGACCCTCGATCGACGCGATATTGACGATGGCACCACCGCCAGCCTTCATCCGCTCGATCGCCGCCTGGGTGCCGAGCATCACAGCGCTGAGATTGATGTCCAGCGTGCGTTGCCAGCTCTGATACGACACGTTTTCGATATCGCCGAACATGCCGACGCCGGCGTTGTTGACCAGGACATCGAGTCGCCCCCAGCGGCGGACCACCTCGTCGAGGATGCGCTGCCACTGATCGGCTTGCGTGACGTCCTGCATCGTGAACGCGGCGTTCTGGCCCAGCCGTGCTGCCTCGGCCTCGCCGACCGCGGCGTCGAGGTCTGTCAGCATGACGCGTGCGCCGGCACCGACCAGCGCCTCTGCCGCGGCCAGACCAAGACCTCTTGCCGCACCGGTGACCACGCACACCTTGCCGTTCATCTGTTCCACGATCGTTCTCCTTGCGAATTTCTGGTTTTGATGCGCCGCGATGAGGTGTCGTCGCCCCGACAGCCCTACGACCGGGATCGACGTCGGGGCCGGCGCTCACGTCAGCTGATGGCGAACCCCTCGTATCCGCGTGCTGCGACGTCGTCGCAAAGCTTGCGATACCCGCCCACACCGCCGATGTAAGCCAGCAGGCGATTCTGTTTCCCGTCGATATTGCTTCCGCGCCACCAGGATTTGGCGTCCTTCAGCAGCGTGGCGTCCGCCAACTCGTCGTGATGCGCGACCCACTTCGCCTCGAAATCCGCCGTTGGTTCGATCAGCTGCGCTCCTGGCTGCTTGCGGACATACGCGATGCAGTCGCTGATCCAATCGACCTGCTGCTGGGCACACGTCGGGACATTGCAGAAGGCGGCCCCTGGCGAGAGCGGAGCTGCGCTCAGGAAGAGATTGGGGAATCCGTGTACCTGCAATCCCATGGCGGTGCGGATGTCGCGTGACCAGATCGATTGCAGCGAACGGCCCTCGCGTCCGCGGATGTCGATACGGGCATACGTGCCGGTTCCGGCGTCGAACCCGGTCGCGAAGATCAGCACGTCGAGCGGGTAGTCGCCGTTTGCGGTCGTGACTCCCTTCTCCGTGATTTTCACGATCGGCGATTCCTTGATGTCGATCAGATGCACGTTCGGCCGGTCGTAAGCTTCCAGATAGCCGAGGTCCAGCGGCGTCCGGCGGGTTCCGAAATAGTGATCGTCGGGAACGAGCTTCTTCGCCAGTTCCGGCTTGCGGATGCGGGCGCGCATCTTTTCCTTGACGAACGCCGTCACTTCCGCACTGACCACGGGGTCTACCAGCATCTCCCTGAAGTTCGACGTCCAGAAATTCAGGGAGCCGTCGGTCCAGAGGCGTTCGAGCAGTTCGCGCCGGCCGGCGGGCGATACCTCCGACCACGCGCGCGGTTCGAGGTCGGTGTCGAAACCGATGAAGGTGTGCTTGACGATCTCGCGCGTCTCCGGATATCGGGCCCGGAGGCGCTCACGGTCCGCATCGTCATAGATCTTGTTGTTCATCGGAATCGTGTAGTTCGCGGTCCTTTGGAACACGAACAGTTCGCCCACCTCGGCGGCGATGGTCTGGATGACCTGCACGCCCGTGGCGCCGGTCCCGACGACCCCGACGCGCTTGCCCTGCAGGGACAGCCCCTCGCGTGGCCAACGTGCCGTATGAACCAACTGGCCCCGAAACGAGCCGAGCCCGGGAATGGGAGGAAACTGCGGTTCGGAGATCGGGCCCAGGCAGGAGACGACGTACTTGCAGTGGACCTCCGGGCTTGCGTCGGTAAGAACGGTCCAACGCCGATCCTGGTCGTTCCAGTGCAGCGAATTCACGCGCGTGTTGAAGCGGATGTCCTTGCGCAGATCGAAGCGGTCGGTGACGTGGTTCAGGTAGCGCTCCGTCTCCTCCTGCTCTGGAAACCGCTGCTTCCAGTTCCACTCGCGTAGCAGGTCGTCCGAGAACCAGTACTGGTAGACGTGAGACGGCGAGTCGGTGCGAGCCCCGGGGTACCGGTTCCAGTACCACGTCCCGCCGACGCCCGAGCCGGCTTCGAAGAGTTGCGCGGTCAGCCCCTGCTCACGCAGGCGGTACAGTGCGTAGAGCCCGGCAAAGCCCGCGCCGATCACGACGGCATCGACTTCGCTGATTGCGCCCGACTGGTTTGCGGCACCCATGTTCTCGCTCCATCGTTGTATGTGGGCCGCAACGTAAGCTCCCGCGGGGTTGAACGTTTTACCGTTCGGGACTATTCTTTTACTCTCTGGGACATGCGGGAATACCCCTGTGACGGCTGTCATCCGCACCGGCGCGCTGCGCGGCTACCGCGAGCTGGTGCGCGAACTGGGAGGCAATCCCACTGCATTGCTGCGGCGATATCGGATCGATCCCGACAGCCTCGATGACGAGGATGCACTGATTCCGCTCCGGTCCCAGATTCATCTGATGGAGCACAGTGCGAAGGTATTGCAGTGTCCCGATATCGGCCTGCGCCTGGGCCATCGGCAGGACATCGGCATCCTGGGTCCGCTCGCCGTTCAAATGCAGCACTCGCGCACCGCCGGCGAGGCGGTGCTGTGCGTTTCCCGCCGGCTCTTCGTTCAAAGCCAGGCGGTGGCGCTGACCATTCTGCGCCGCAGTCCGCAGGCGTCCGGCCTGGCCGAGATGCGGTTCGAGTTCACGGAAGAAACCCACCCCTTCGCCCGGCAGTTCATGGATCATTGCCTGGCCGTGCTCGATCGGATCGCGCGCTTTCTCGCCATGGATCGCTATCAGCTGCATGCGGTCTGCCTGGACCACACGCCCCACGCACCGATCTCCTCGTATCGACGCATATTCGGGGCACCCGTCCGGGTCGCACAGAAGCACGCCGCCTTGCTGGTCGCGCCGGGGTTCTTCGATGCGCCGCTGAGATCGGCGAATCGCGCGCTGGCGCAAATGGCCGCCGAGCATCTCGATGCCCACTTCACCGATCCGGGACACGCGATTGCGGGCCGGGTACGCCTGATCCTGTCGCGCTCTCTGGGTGCGGTCGCGGTCACGCGGGAGCGGGCCGCGACGCTGCTGAGCCTTCATCCACGCACCCTGCAGCGCCACCTTGCAGCTGAAGGCGTCAGTTTCGAGGAACTACGTGAATCGGTCCGTCGGGAAGCGACCTTGCGCTACATCTGCAGCACCCATCTTGCATTCGGTCAGATCGCGGAACTGGTCGGCCTGAGCAAAGGGTCCGCCCTGACTCGATGCTGTCTGCGCTGGTTCGGAAAGACGCCCACGGCGCTCAGACGCGACGAGGGACAGGATTAGCCAGCCTGGTCTGGTGACGGCTGGAAAGCGGCTCGCCACGCGTCGCGGCACCGCATGATGAAGTGGGCTCGCGGCGATGAATGCTTCTTCCGATCCTGCTTTGCCAGGAAAACTCTGATTTACATCGACACGCGTCGATGGCTCGAACCTGATCCTCTTCGCCGATGGCGTCAGTCATCCAGCCATTCAGAAAATGGAACGCTTTGCAGCCGATCCGCGCCTTCGATACTCCCGTCAGGATCAGCGACCTCGCTCCTCCTCGATCATGGACTGCACGATGCGGCGCGCACGAATGGCGGCGCGGTCGGCCTTGACGTTGACGTAGCGCCGGGGAATGTCGTCCTCGTCGAGACAGCGCTGCACCGTCTCCAGCACTGCGGAGTCTCGTTCGGCCATCGCATGGAACACCTCGGCCAGCCGCGGACCCGCATCGGCGGCGACCGCCGTGCCCCGCCACGCCAGTTGCAGGAAGACGTGCGTGGACCGCTCGGTCTCCGGCGTGAAGCCGTGCAGGCGCACGAGCTCGAACACGGGCCCATCGGCACGCCCGATCGTGTAGGTCTGCCGGTGCAGGCCGGGCGTCACGAAGATGCCGGTCTCGCGGCGGCTGAACGCCTCTGCACTGTCCAGGCCCGAGACCGCCGACTCCCAGGGAGGGGTGATCTAACCCTCTTCGGAATTCACCACGTTCTTGGCGCCATACAAATCAACGAGTTGGGCGCCAGATCTGGATTTAACTCTTTAAGAATAGAGAGTTATGGTCCTGTCTCGAAACGGCAGTTTCTTGTCTGCCAGTCCAGACGCTCGTGGTTCTCGAGGGAATTCACCACGCCGAGCGCGATCGGCTCGGTGGAGTCAGTTCGCACTCTCGCCCTGCATGGAGTTGATCAGGACCTTCGATCGGCGCCCCGAGATCGGATGCCTGCACGTAGACGAGCCTGCCAGCCTGGCCCCGTGAGTCCCCGTGAGAGACTCTGCAGCACGCGCTCAATCTGGTTCAGCGAACCCGGAGTGCTCGAAAGCGGCGCAAGCAGATCTCTGGCATCGCGTCGGAGAAGCTCATGGGCCGAGACTCGAGCCTCACGCTCGATCGCGATGAACTCCGCCAAGTCCGCGGCGACTGATCGAGCGGATGACCCAACCAGATCGGCCGTTGCCGCCTGATTTGCCAGCAACTGAGTCACTGAGTTCTGGAGGTCGAAAAGTGCAGACTGAACGCTTCGCGAGCGGACTTTTTCGTCTTCCAGCTCCTTCTCTGCGGCTTCCCAGCGCCGCTCGCCCCGGTCTCGTTCTGCGCGCAGATCGTCAATTTGAGCGAGCGCCCGTTCTAGTTCTGCGCTTCGGTCAGCAAGGCGCACCTCGGCTTGAGTTCTGGCGTGGTTGGACTCGCCGACGGTTGCCTGCATGCTTTCCAGGCGCGCTTCGAGCTCCATGCTCAAAGCCTCCACGGCAAGCCGATCCCTCTGCAACGCCTCGTCCGCGGCCTTCCGCGCTTCGTTCCAAAGCGACTCGAGCTGCGCGGGAATAGCCTTCACGTCCTGAGTCTTGTCTGCTCCATCGATTCGTTCGAGATGCTTTTTGACAGTGCTGAAGCTGCCTCGACCCAGTTTCTCGCGCACGGCCAAGATGGAAATCTTTAGCCCTGCAGCACGAAGCTCGTGGGTAGCTGCGAGAACGTCTTCGAAAGTGATTGCGGCCTTCTGACTGTCCACGAGTCTGCTCCTCTAGATTGTAATCATCATAGCGTAAACAGTATTTACAGTGTAATTTCATGTGTCCGATAAGGCCGCCTATCGGACACATCGTTTCTCTGGCAGAATTCCATCCATGCCCGACAGCGACGCGCCGACCACCCGCGACCACACCGTCGCCGAGATCCTGCAGCAGACGCCCGAGGCCTTGGTCGAGCGCCTGCGCGGCCTCGCCGACGACCTCAAGCTCGCCTATGCGCCCAACACCTTGCTGTCCTGGCGCCGGGCTTGGCGGGCCTGGACCGACTACTGCCGCCGCGTCGAGCAGCCGGCGCTTCCGGCGACCGTGCCGCTACTGCGCGCGTTCCTGCTGGAGCGCATCGAGGCCGGACGTAAACGCGCCACGCTCGAGTCCGACATCGCCATGCTGGCGATCGTCCACCGGCTGGTCGGCTTGCCGCCGCCGATGGAATCCATGGAAGCCAGGCTGATGTGGCGCGGACTGCGGCGCGAACACCTGACGGCGCGGCAGCGCCAGGCCAAGGGCCTCACGTACGACGACGTCGATGCGCTGCTCGCCGCGCTGGATCTGACGATCCCGCGAGATGTGCGCGACGCGGCGCTGCTGAGCGTGGCCATCGAGACGATGTTCCGGCGCTCGGAGTTGATTGCGCTGCGCATCGAAGACCTGTCCGTCGAACCGGACGGCTCGGGCCGCATCCTCCTTCGCCACAGCAAGACCGACCAGGAAGGCGCCGGCGTCCTCCAGTACCTGTCGCCCGACGCGGTCGGTCGGATCCAGCGCTGGCTGGAGGTGGCGGGTCTGAGCGAAGGCCCCATCTTTCGGTCGACGCCGCGCTCGTCGAAGGCCGATCGCTACGACACGCCACTGTCGGATCGCGACGTCGCCCGGATCTTCAAGGCGCGCGCCCTCGCCGCCGGCCTGGACCCGGAGCGCATCTCAGGGCACAGCACACGCGTCGGCGCAGCCCAGGACCTGCTCGCCGCGAATTTCAGCCCCGCAGAAATCATGCGCCAAGGGCGCTGGAAGAGCGAACGGATGCTGATTCGCTACGGCGAGAGTCTCAATGCCGGACGCGGCGCCGTCGCGCAATTGACTCGCGCTCGTAAGGCGCGCCGCGCTCGTGATGAATAGCGCGGGCTATCGCTGGCGCCTTCCCGACGACGCCGAGCTGGGCTTCATGAACGGGGTCAGCGCAGCCCTTCGACGAAGCGACATGGCCGACGC
>CAZXXM010000162.1:0-7409 GCA_964644715.1 uncultured Salinisphaerales bacterium | reverse complement strand
GCGCTCGAGACGCCGGGCCTGCACACGCTCGACATGCTGGTGCTGTGGAAGGGCTTCCCGACCTACGCCTCGGTGCAGACGATCTTCAGCATCCTGACGGCCGACTTCTTCTACCTGGAGAACAACCAGTACGTGAAGTGGCCGGACGGCGCCAAGGCCGACGCGCTGGTGCCGGGCCAGCACACCACCGCGCTGGTCCTGCCCTGGGGCGGCACCGCGTCGCCGGTGTGGTTCAAGAACGATCCGCGCGTGGCCAACTGCAAGGTCATGGGCGGCGTGTTCGCGCGCGAGGTCATGGACAACGTCGTGGCGATGAACGCGATGATCGACGAGAAGATCAAGCCGCTGCCGAAGGACCAGCAGCAGGCGGAGCTGTCGAAGATGGCCGCCAGCGTGCAGGCCGGCATGCCGCCGCGCGAGAACCCGCGCACCAACATCTCGGTGGACTCGGTCTGGGCGAGCGGTCCGCTGGCGCGCAAGCACGTCGTGATCTACGGCAACCAGAACTACAAGCAGACCGGCCTGTTGCAGGCCTACTTCGCGTATCACCTGCTGCAGTCGGAGCCGAAGAAGTACGGCTTCGCTTCGGGCTGCCAGGCGCTGGGCCATCGTGAACTGCTGGGCGTGCTGCAGAGCTTCGGCTTGGTGCAGCCGCCGGTGGTCACGCTGTACAACTGATCGGCGACGCCGATACGGTGAGAGCAAGGGGCCTTCGGGCCCCTTGTTCGTTTGGGACGTCCCCCGCGCTACGGGGGGCGGGTCACCTACTCCGACGGGGAGGGCCCCGGTCCGGAGGGCTTGCCCTGATGCGGGGCCTGGACTCCGGCGACCATAATCCACGACGGCCGGACCCGGTTCGAAGCTTCGAGGAGCGATGTCCGATGAAACTCTGGAAGACCGAAATCTCCGCCGGCGTCGTCGTGGCGACCTACGATCTCGCGCCGATGAACTATTTCTGCGCCGAGGGCGCAGGTGAGCTCGTCGAGCTGATCGAAACCTGGCGCGACCCGGCGATCCGCGCGGTCGTGCTTACCGGCGGACGCCAAGGCAAGTTCATCACGCACTACAGCGTCGAAGAACTCGAAGGCTATGCCGCAGATCCCGCGGCACTGCGCAAGGCGGGCACCGCGCTCAACGACGGCTACCACGCGATGCTGCAGTCGTTGAGTGGACTGCCCAAGCCGGTGATCGCGGCGATGAACGGCGACGCGATGGGCGGCGGCTTCGAGCTGTGCCTGTCCTGCGACATCCGCATCGCCGCGCGTGGAGATCATCGATTCGGCCTGCCCGAGGCCAAGCTCGGCATCCTTCCTGGCGGCAGCGGAACGCAGCGCCTGTCGCGCCTGATCGGGGCCGGTCGCGCGATCGAATTCATGCTGCGCGGCCGCGTGCTCGAGCCCGAGGACGCCCACGCGATGGGCCTCGTGCACGAGTTGGCCGACGACGCCCTGGTCCGTGCGCGGCAGGTCGCGAAGGAACTCGCCGCACTGCCGCCGGTCGCACTGCGGGAGATCAAGCGTGCGGTCTACCAGGGCATCGATCGCCCGCTTGCGGAAGGTCTCAAGGTGGAGGCCGAAGCCTTTCTCGAAACCATGCTCAGCGAGGATGCCAGTACCGCGATGCGCGCCTACATCGCGCAGCCGCTCGAGAAGCGTCGCACCTGGATCGAGAATCCGCCCGCCATTCCCTACAAGGGCGCCTGACGCGCCCGAGGTCACGATCAACGCCGTCCGTCGACGCGGGCGGCGCCTTTTTTCCCTTGGAGAAACATCCATGTCCCAAAGCGCCACCGCCAATCGCCGCTTCGTTCTCGCGCAGCACACCAACCCGGACGAGGAGCCAACCCCCAAGGTCTGGAAGCTCGAATCGGTTCCGGTGCCCAAGCCCGGTCCGAACCAGATTCTGCTGCGCACGCTGTGGCTGTCGCTGGACCCGTACATGCGCGTGCGCCTCAACGAGGCCGATGCCTACATGCCGTCGGTGAAGAAGGGCGAGGTGATGGTGGGCGGCACCGTTTCGCGCGTCGAGGCGTCCAACAACCCGGCCTACCAGGTCGGCGAGCTGGTGCATTCGTACGCGGGCTGGCAGGACTACGTGCTGTCCGACGGCAGCGACATCATCGTCAAGCTGCCGGAAGGCGCGAAGGTGCCGAGCTGGTACCTGGGATCGCTGGGCATGCCGGGCTTCACCGCGTGGCACGCGCTGATGAACATCGGCAAGCCCAAGGCCGGCGAGACCTTCGTCGTGGCCGCGGCGACCGGCGCGGTCGGGCAGATCATCGGCCAGCTCGCCAAGGCGCAGGGTTGCCGCGTCGTCGGCATCGCCGGCGGCAAGCGCAAGTGCGACTACGCGGTGCAGGAGCTGGGCTTCGACGCCTGCGTCGATCACGGCGACAAGGACTTCCCGGCAAAGCTCGCGGCCGCATGCCCGAAGGGTATCGACATCTACATGGAGAACGTCGGCGGCGCGGTGTACGACGCCGTGCAGCCCTTGCTGAACCTGTTCGCGCGCATTCCGATCTGCGGGCTGATCTCGCACTACAGCGGCGGCGGCATGGACGGACGCGATCGCCTGCCGGGCACGATGGCCGACGTGCTGTTCAAGCGCATCAAGATCGAAGGCTTCATCATCTTCGACGCCTACCCCCAGTACTACGCGCAGTTCCTGAAGGAAGTCACGCCGCTGGTCGAGAGCGGCAAGATCCGCGTGCGCGAGCACCTGCTCGACGGTCTCGAGAACGCGCCGCAGGGCCTGGCGGATCTGCTCAAGGGCGGCAACTTCGGCAAGGTCGTGCTGAAGGTGGCGGAATGAGGCCCGGCTACGAGGTGCGCGCATGAGCCGCGCTGGACGCGTCGAAGGCAAGGTCTGCGTCGTCACCGGCGGCGCGCGCGGGCTCGGGCTGGCGGCGGTCGAGGCGCTGCTGGCCGAAGGCGCCAAGGTGCTGCTGACCGACATCGACAAGGCCGAAGGCGAGGCGCAGGCCGCGCGGCTCGGTGCCAACGCGATGTTCCGCGTGCAGGACGCCACCCAGGCCGAGCAGTGGGACGCCACGCTCGACGCCGCCATCGCCAAGTGGGGCCGTCTCGACGTGCTCGTCAACAACGCGGGCATCGGCATCATCGGTGACGTCGAGAAGCAGACGCTAAAGGACTGGCAGCGCACGCTGGACATCAACCTGACGGCCGTCTTCCTCGGCACGCAGGCGGCCATCGCGCGCATGAAGGCGGCTTCCGGATCGATCGTGAACATCGCGTCGATCGAAGGCATCGTCGGCGAGCCCGAGATCCCGGCCTACAACGCCACCAAGGGCGGCGTGCGCATCTTCACGAAGTCGGCGGCCATCCACTGTGCGCGCAGCGGCTACAAGATCCGCATCAACAACGTCTGCCCCGGTTTCGCGGGCACGGCGATGGTCGCGGGTGCGCTGGCGTCGATGTCGCAGAAGGACGCCGATGCGTTTGCGGCCCGAACGCTGGGCCGCATCCCGATGGGCCGCTTCGCCGAGCCTTCGGAAATCGCGTCCGCGATCCTGTTCCTGGCGTCGGACGAGGCGAGCTACGTGACCGGCTCGGACCTGGTCGTCGACGGAGGTCTCACCGCGTAGCGGATACGCAAGCCGATCGGGCGCCGCGCTTTTCGGGGGAAGCGCGGCGCGTTCCGGAACGCACCACCTTCCCCTGAGCCCATGCAGATCATCGAAACCCGCATTCCCGCCCGGCTCGACCGGCTGCGCTGGTGCCGTTTCCATACCTTGGTGGTCGTCGCGCTCGGCATCACCTGGATCCTCGACGGGCTGGAGGTGACCCTGGCGGGGGCGGTCTCCGGTGCGCTCAAGGCCAGCCCGTTGCTGCGCATGAGCGACGCGCAGATCGGGATCGCCGGCAGCGTCTACGTGGCCGGAGCCGTGCTCGGCGCGCTGTTCTTCGGACGGCTGACCGATCGCCTGGGCCGCAAGCGCCTGTTCACCGTCACGCTCGCGGTCTACCTGGTGGCGACGGCGGCCACGGCGTTCGCGCCGAACCTCGAGTGGTTCCTGCTCTGCCGCTTCTTCACCGGCGCCGGCATCGGCGGCGAGTACTCCGCGATCAACTCGGCGATCCAGGAACTGATTCCCGCGCGCTACCGCGGGCACACGGACCTGGTCATCAACGGCAGCTTCTGGATCGGCGCCGCGATGGGAGCGCTCGGAGCCGTCGTGCTGCTGGAGCCGGGACTATTGCCCGACGACACCGGCTGGCGCGTCTGCTTCGGCCTCGGCGCCGTGCTGGGTGTCGTCATCCTGTGGCTGCGCCGATGGATTCCCGAGAGTCCGCGCTGGCTGATGACGCGCGGACGCATCGCCGAGGCGGAGGACATCGTCACCGCGATCGAGGCGCGGGCGGGGCAGGGCGCCGCGCCGATCGACCTGCCCGCGCTGCGATTGAAGCCGCGCGCCGAAAGCTTCGGTTTCGTCGACCTCGCACGCAGCCTGTTCCGTCGTTATCCGGGCCGCGCCGCGGTGAGCCTGGTGCTGATGAGTTCGCAGGCCTTCTTCTACAACGCGATCTTCTTCACTTACGCGCTGGTGCTGGGCACCTTCTTCGGCGTGCCGGCTGAACGCATCGGCCTGTACCTTCTGCCCTTCGCCGCCGGCAATTTCCTCGGCCCGCTGCTGCTCGGCCGCCTGTTCGACACCGTGGGCCGGCGCCAGATGATCGCCTTCACGTACGCGATGTCGGGCCTGCTGCTGGCGCTGACCGCGTGGATGTTCGAGGCGGGGATGCTCGGCGCATCGGGCCAGACGCTGGCCTGGTCGGTGGTGTTCTTCTTCGCCTCGGCCGCAGCGAGCTCGGCATACCTGACGGTGGGCGAGAGCTTCCCGCTCGAGGTGCGCGCGCTGGCCATCGCCCTGTTCTACACGCTGGGCACCGGCATCGGCGGCATCGCAGGACCGTGGATTTTCGGTGAGCTGATCGGCACGGGGGAGCGGCTGTCGATTGCGCTCGGCTACGCGTTCGCCGCTGGTCTGATGATCGCGGCGGCAGGCGTCGCTTGGCGATGGGGCTTGGCGGCGGAGCGGCGGAATCTGGAGGAGTTGGCGAGGCCGCTGTCCGGGGAGTGAGTGCGCCCCGGATTCGAGATTGCAGAAAGAGATGCCGGCCTGACGATCTATAGGCGCGCGGCTTGCCGCGTCCGATCGAAAGGACGGTAAAACGAGGGTGAGGCGATTACGGCGCGCCGAGTCAAGATTTTGGAAATCTGCGGGGGAGGATTACCGGAAATGAATCCGGTTTATTGGACGTCATTTGTCGCAGGCTTTGGATCGGCGGGTGAGGGAAGATTGCTCCTTGATCAGCGTCGGGGCTAAAGAAACAGCATGAGGAAGCTACTCGTCATTGCCGTCGTCGTCGCTATCGGCTGGTATGGCAATCAGAGCTACAAGGAGCATCGGCTGGCGCAAAACTTCACGGAGCTCGAGCATGAGCCGACGCTGCTCGAGCAAAGCGTTGCGGCCAACTTTCAATGCGATGGCAGAACACGCTGCTCGCAAATGACCTCATGCGCGGAGGCCACGTTCTTCATCCGAAACTGCCCGGACACGAAAATGGACGGCAACAACGATGGTGTTCCTTGCGAGAGCCAGTGGTGCAGATAAGTGTCCGTCTGGAGTCCAAATCACGATGTTTGTGCGCGTGATGGGTAATGTTTTGAGGTTCCGTACACATCGTGGCATGAGCTGCCGGACGGATAGGGATGGGGCCAAACCAGCGCGCAGCGAGGTGAGATCGTGTCGGCGAGCGACCTGGTGAGCGGCTTCGATCCTGGATGGATCATCGTGTGATGGTGCCTCCAAGCGCCGAGGAAGCGAGCTTGGCTCCGTTTGCCCTTTTTCGGATTGTCGGCCTCGCAGTTCTCATCGGCGGACTGGGAGCCTGCGCCGGTGGTGGCCCGGAACCGTCCGACGCGAGACGGGACGCCGCCCCCTGCCATCGAACCCACCTGACGATCGAGTTCATCTCGGCAGGCGACGCCGCGGCAGTGAACCGCATCGAAGACTCGGCGAAACGGCTCACCTCGATCCTGGCGTCCGAAGATTTCGAGCGCCAATGCAACGCGTCGGGTATGAACCGCACGCAAGGCCGATCGGTGGCGGAGGTCTGTTCGCAGATGCGTTGCGCGGGGCCGCAGGGGATCAGGGTCGCGCTGTACCGCGACGAACGGGTGAACACGCTTGCGTTCGAGAAGCGTGGTGCGGTGTTCGTCAACACGGCGAAGGCACGCGCCGGAACGCCCGCCAATCTGGCGCACGAATTCGCTCACGTGCTCGGCTACTCGCATCGGTCGTTCTGGGGCGTTGCGCGCAAGCGGTCGGTGCCCTACGTCATCGGTAGACTGGTGAGAGACGCGGACCCGGCGAACGTGGCGCAACCGCAGCCGGAAGAGGTTCCGAACGAGGAGCTTTGACGATGAACGAAGAGCAGTTTCGCGAGCGTGTGCAGCAACTCGGCTTCGGCGATCTCCAGGTGAAGGACTACGCGCCCAACCGGGACGGCCCGCTGCACGCGCACGAGTTCGCGGTGATGTTGCTGATCCTCGAAGGGCAGTTCGCGCTCGGTTTCGAGAACGGCCAGACCGAGTACCGTCCGGGCGAGCTGTGCGAACTCGCGGCCACGGTCATGCATACCGAGCGCGCCGGGCCCGAAGGCGCCAAGGTCCTGCTGGCCAAGCGGATGATGGACGCCTCGACGACGGCCGCCGTCTGACCGACCGGCGGATCAGGCTTTCGCGCGGGGCGACCCGATTCGCGGCGTCAGGAAGTCGCCCAGCGCGCCCAATACCTCGCAGCTTCGCGGCACCGCGCCGGACATCCAGAACACGCCGTGGATGAGACCTTTCAGGCGCAGCAGTTCAACCTCGTTGCCCGCTTTCTTCAGCGCCGCGCCGTAGGCCTCGGCCTCGTCGCGCGAGGCGTCGTATTCCACGGTGAGCACGAGTGCCGGCGCCAGGCCCTTCAGGCCCTTGGGATCGTTGAGCGGCGAGGCGAACGGGCTCTCGATGTCCTCGGGCCTGGACAGGTAGTTGTCCCAGAACCAGTCCACCGCCGGGCGCGTCACCAGGTAGCCCTCGGCGTATTTCGTCTTCGACTCGCCGTTGCTGCGGCGATCGATCACGGGGTAGAGCAGCACCTGGGCGGCCAGCGGAAGCCCGGCGTCGCGCGCGCGCAGCGCCGTGACGGCGGCGAGGTTGCCGCCCGCGCTGTCGCCGACGATCGCGACGCGCTGGGAGTCGATCCCCAGGGACTTCGCGTTCGCGTGGAGCCACTGGAAGGCGGCGAACACGTCGTTGACCTGCGTCGGGAAGCGCGACTCGGGCGCGAGGTGATACGTGGTGGCGACGACGACGGCGCCGGTTTCGTTCGCGATCGCGCG
>CAZXXM010000161.1:1196-7431 GCA_964644715.1 uncultured Salinisphaerales bacterium | reverse complement strand
CCCCGGCGCTCAAGCGGCTACTTGCGCGGGTGAATCTCACGGCCGATACCGCTCCCGAAGAGGCACCGCGATCGGCCACGCGCAAACGTGGTACACGCCGCAGCGCTCGAACCAAGCCGGACGGCGCGTGACGAACAAAAAAAAGGCCGGGACTGGAGTCCCGGCCTTTTGCGCGACGTTCGGTTCGGCGCCGATCTACGAGCGGCTTACTGCGCTGCCGCTTTCTTGGCCGCAGACGTCGCCTTCTTGGCCGTCTTGCGAGCCGCCGACTTCACTTTCTTGACTTCGCCCGAGACGGTCGTCGAACCGGTCAGCTTGGCGGCGACGTCTTCGTAGCCTTTCTTGACGACGCTGAAGAGCTCTTCGCCCGTCTTCGTCACGATCGAGAAAGAATCCTTGTAGGCAGCGAGCACCAGATCCTTGCCGTCCGGGAGGTATTCGATGGGCTTCGTCGCAACCGCCTTGAGACCATCCGTCTTGGCCTTCTCGAAGCTGGTCTGCGCGGCGGCGAACAAGTCCTTGCCGGCATCGACGTTGGTCTTGAAGAGTTCCTGCACGCCTTCCACCACGATGGTGTTGGCCTGCTTGAACGTCTCGAAGGACAGCGTCACCACGTCCTGGCCCTTCGCGACATACGGTTCCACCGCACCCTTGACGTCATTCACGATCGTTTCAACGCCCATCGTTCACCTCTCTATAACTTACTGAAAAGGATATTTAATCCGCGCGCTTGTGCAATGCAGCACGGTCCGAAGGCATCGTATTGTTGCGGTGCAACAATGTCAACGGCCATTACGGATTTGAAGCGTCCGTTCGTCAGATGAGCATCGAGCCGAGTGCCCGTTCTTCTACAGCGCGGTCACAGCCACCCGTTATCGAGCGACTACACTCCCCATCATGTTGCCCGCTCATTTCCTGTCCCGGCTGAGGACGCACCTTTGGCAAGAACGCGCTGCCCTTTCGCGTTCGGAAGATCGGCTGATCCAGATTGGCCGCTACGTGTTCTCGCTGGCCCGCGATCTGTTCGAGGGTCAGCTCTCGATGCGCGCGATGAGCCTGGTCTACACGACGCTGCTGTCGCTCGTCCCGTTTCTCGCGCTCGGTTTTTCGGTGCTCAAGGCGCTGGGCGTAAGGAACACCCTGGAACCCGTCCTGTTCGAACTCCTGCGGCCGCTGGGTCCTCAAGCCGCGGATCTCACCGGAAAGATCATCGGCTTCGTCGAGAAGATCCAGGTCGGTCTGCTGGGCTCGGTCGGCGTGGCGCTGCTGTTCTACACCGCGATCTCGCTGATCCAGAAAGTCGAGTCCAGCTTCAACTTCATCTGGCGCATCGAGCGACCACGTCCTTTCGTTCAACGCATCGGGGAGTATCTCAGCGTCCTGATGGTCGGCCCGGTGATGGTGTTCGCGGCGCTGGGCATCACGGCGTCGGTGCTCAATAGCGGGGTCGTCGCACAGATCAAGAACATCGAGCCGTTCGGGTTTGCGCTCTACGGCCTCACGCGGCTGATTCCCTACGCGATGATCGTGGGCATGTTCACGTTCCTGTACGCGTACATGCCGAACACGAAGGTGAACTTCAAGGCCGCCGCCATCGCGGGACTGACATCGGGCGTGCTGTGGCAAACCGCCAGCATTGCGTTCGCCTCGTTCGTCGCCGGAACGACGAACTACGACGCTATTTATTCGAGCTTCGCCGTCATCATCTTGCTGCTGATCTGGCTGTACGTCGGCTGGTTGATCCTTCTGATCGGCTGCCAGCTCGCGTTCTACGTGCAACACCCCGCCCACATGAAGCCAGACCGTACCGTGCCGCTGGCCTCCGGCCGCCAGTCGGAATACCTCGCGCTGATGATCATGGGTGTCACCGGGCAGCGATTCATCGAAGGGAAACCCGCCATGGCGCAGGAAGATCTGGTGCGCGAACTCGGCGCCGCACCCGAATACGTTGCGCGCGCGGTCGATACGCTGATCGCGCGTGGCTTTCTGACCGAATCGGGCCGGCTGCGCACGCAGCTCATCCCGGCCCGCGACCTGGAATCCGCGACCCTCGGAGACCTCTGGCGAGCCATCCGGGCCGGGGCGTCGGAAGTGCATCCGCAGCAGCCCCTGGGCCGTGAGATCGTCGAGCTTCTGGACGAAGCCGAACGCGGTTTCATCGAATCGAAAGGTCGCACCACCCTTCGCGACTGGCTCAAGAAGAGCCCGAACTGAAAGCGCTGAAGAGATCCGAGGATCGGTCGACCTCGGCTCGCGATCTCGGCCGCACACCCTCCCGGCCGTGCGCCGGCGAAAGATCAGGCTGCGCGCTCGGGCAGCGTGATGTTCATCTCCAGCACTTCGAGACCAGCTTCTTTCTGCACGTCGACCTTCACCGCGCTGTCCGGCACGGAAACGTACTTGCGCACGACCGCGAGCAGCTCTTCGCGCAGCGCCGGCAGATAGGACGCTGCACCGGCATTGCCCGTCGTCGTACGGCGTCCGTCCTGATCCCGCTGGATGGCGACGACCATCATCAGGCGATCGCGCGCGGTATTCGCCGTCGGCGCCTTCTTCGATTTGAACCAGCCGAGCAGATCCATGCTCAGCCCCCGAACAGCTTCGAAAGGAAGCCCTTCTTCTGTACTTCGACGAAGCGATGCGGGCGATCTTCACCCAGAAAGCGGGCTACGAGATCGTCGTATGCCTGGCCGGCCTCGTTGTTCTGATCCAGGATCACCGGGGCGCCGGAGTTGGAGGCCGTCAGCACCGCCGCGGCCTCGGGGATCACGCCGAGCAAGGGAATCGCGAGGATGTCCTGAACGTCCTTGACGGACAGCATCTCTCCCTTTTCCACGCGAAGCGGGTTGTAGCGCGTCAGCACCAGATGCTCGCGCACGCGGCCCTCGCCCTTCTCGCTCTTGCGGGTCTTGCTGGAAAGCAGCCCCAGCACCCGATCCGAGTCTCGTACCGAAGACACTTCCGGGTTGGTGACCACCAGCGCCTCGTCGGCGAAGTACATCGCCAGATGCGCACCGCGCTCGATGCCGGCCGGTGAGTCGCAGACGATGTAGTCGAACTCCTTCGCAAGATCGGCCAGCACTTTCTCCACGCCTTCTTCCGTCAGCGCGTCCTTGTCTCGTGTCTGGCTGGCCGCCAGGATCGAGAGGTTCTCGTGGGTCTTGTCCTTGATCAAGGCCTGGCGCAGATTGGCCTCGCCCTGGATGACGTTCACGAAGTCGAACACCACGCGCCGCTCACATCCCATGATGAGATCGAGATTGCGCAGGCCCACGTCGAAATCGATGACGACGGTCTTCTTGCCGCGTACGGCGAGGCCGGTTGCGAATGAGGCGCTGGTGGTGGTCTTGCCCACGCCGCCCTTGCCCGAAGTCACCACGATGATCTTTGCCAATTGAAACCCTCTGTCGTTGTCGCGCTTCGGGAACCGGCCTGAGGCGCGTTCGTTGTTCAATCCGGGCCGCGCTACGCGGTCCGCTCTACCAATCCAGCTTGTCTATCGTCAGCACGCCGTTCTTCAGATAGGCCTGCGCAGCGACGCCACGCAGGGCCCCTTGCATCTGGTCCGCCACCGCGTAGATCCCCGCTACCGCCAGCAACTCGGCTTCCATCCGCCGGCAGAAAACGCGCGCATGGATATCGCCGCGTGCGCCGGCAATGGCCCGCCCGCGAAGCGGACCGTAAACGTGCACGCAGCCATCGGCAATGACCTCTGCACCGGGACTGACCGTGGTCATCACGATCAGGTCGGCCGACTCCGCATAGATCTGCTGCCCGGACCGGATCGGCTCGGTCACCACCCTCGCCGGCCGGCGTTCCGCGGAGGGCGCTGGTGTGGCCGGAGCCGGCGCTGCACGGGGCGTCGTTTCAGCGGCGCTGGCGCGCGGCGAGGTCTCCGAAATCGTGTCCTTCGCCAGGACCGCCAAGCCGCACTCCCGGGCTGCCGCCGCCAGCGGTCCTTCCATCACGGCAATCGGCTGGACACCGGCAGCGCGCATCGCGGCCAGGACCGGCTTCAGGGCAACCGGCGAGTCGGCCTCGAGCAGCAGCGGGAGACCCTCCGCCGCCTCGCCGAGGCTCCGCGTGTACGTCTTGAGCTGGACTTCTATCGCCGTCGGGTTCTCGTCCAGGATCCGAACCCGGGTGATGGACAACATGCGGCCCTTGAATTCGAGGGCAGGCCTGGACTTCGTCATGAGGGACCCGTTTGTTTGAAGAAGTTTACCCCGATGGCCTGTGTTTTGCGTGGCTTTTTGCGGTAGCTTTCCACTCTCAAAAATAGACTCGGCGCCCTCAGCCGCAATGGCCATCGACTGGCAGCAGTACCGCTGCGAAGACTTCTACGACGAACTGTTTGGCGGGCCTGGCCTGCCGAGGCCTGCCGCACGTCGGCTGGCTGAATACCTCGATGACCTGAGCAACGCCGAGCTGGCCGAACGCCGGCTGGCGGCCGATCTGGCCATCAAGGTCATGGGCATCAGCTTCACGGTCTACAGCGAGGGCAAGAACGTCGACCGGGCCTGGCCCTTCGACGTGATCCCTCGGGTCATTCCCCGCACGGAATGGGAGAAGACCGAGGCAGGGCTCAAGCAGCGTGTCGCCGCACTGAACCTGTTCATCCAGGACATCTACAACGATCAGAAGATCGTCAAGGACAAGGTCTTCCCGGCCGAGCTCCTGCACGAATCGGTGAATTTCAGGCCGCAGTGCGTGGGCATGAAGCCCAAGCACGACGTCTGGGCGCACATCTGCGGATCGGACCTGGTACGGGACAAGGACGGCACGCTCTACGTGCTCGAAGACAACCTGCGCGTGCCTTCCGGCGTCAGCTACATGGTCGAGAACCGGCTCGTCATGAAGCGGGTGTTCCCCGAACTGTTCGAAAACACGACGATCCTGCCGGTGGACGACTACCCGGCGCAGCTCTACGACATGCTGGTGGCGATGTCGCCGCGCCCGCTCGACCAGCCCAACATCGTTCTGCTCACGCCGGGCATCTACAACAGCGCGTACTTCGAGCACGCCTGGCTCGCGCAGCAGATGGGCATCGAGCTCGTCGAAGGCTCCGACCTGTTCGTGGCCGACGACGACTGCACCTACATGCGCACGATCTACGGATCGAAGCGCGTCGACGTCATCTACCGCCGCATCGATGATCTGTTCCTCGATCCCGAAGTCTTCCGCGAAGACTCGGTGCTCGGATGCAAGGGTCTGATGCGCTCCTGGTTGAAGGGCCGGCTCGGTCTGGCCAACGCGCCCGGCGCCGGCGTGGCGGACGACAAGGTCGTCTACGCGTTCGTGCCCAAGATGATCAAGTACTACCTCGGCGAGGACGCCATCCTCCCGAACGTACCGAGCTGGCTGTGCATGGACGCGAAGGACCGCAAGCACGTGCTCGCCAACCTCGACAAGGTCGTGGTCAAACCCGCCAACGAGTCCGGCGGCTACGGCATGTTGATCGGTCCGCGTGCCGCTCCCGAAGAGCGGGAGAAATTCCGCGCGCTGATCGAGGCCAATCCGCGCAACTACATGGCCCAGCCCACGCTGTCGCTGTCCACGGCACCGACCCTGATGAACGATGAGACGGTGGAGCCGCGTCATCTCGATCTGCGCCCGTTCATCCTGTCACGTGGCGACTCCACCTACGTCACCACTGGCGGGCTCACGCGTGTAGCGATGACGCGCGGTTCGCTGGTCGTGAATTCCTCGCAGGGCGGCGGCGCGAAGGACACCTGGGTCGTCGACGTGGACGCCGATGCCGTCGGAAATCCGATGTCGTCGCAGACCCAGTCTCAATCCCAGACCTCGGGGCCGCGCTGATGCTCTCGCGAGTTGCCGACAGTCTCTACTGGTTTGGACGCTACCTGCAGCGTGCGGAAAACACGGCACGACTGATCAACGTCAATGCCAACCTACTGCTCGACCTGCCCAAGGGGATGACCTTCGGCTGGGAGCCGCTGATCCAGATCGTGGGCGCCGATCAGACCTATCGCGAGCACTACAACGATTTCGCGGAGGCCAACATCCTTCGCTTCCTGATGCTGGACGAACGCAACGGCGGCTCGATCCTGTCGTCGCTGCATCAGGCGCGCGAGATCCTGCGCACCGTCCGCGATTCGATGCCTCGCGAAGTGTGGGAGAAACTCAACGACCTTCACTACTTCGTGCAGGGCCGCGGCGAAATGGTCACTTCGCGGACGCGCCGCCAGGAATTCCTGCAGCGCGTCATCGACGG
>CAZXXM010000161.1:0-1096 GCA_964644715.1 uncultured Salinisphaerales bacterium | reverse complement strand
GTCGAGCGCACGCTCTGGCGCGTCCGCGCGCTGGTGCAGGACGCCAACATCGAACGGCTGGTCGAGAAAGGACTCTCGGAACTGATCGACGAGATCCAGATCGGCCTGGGCGAAATGCATTCTGCGTTCGCGCAGGCGTATTTCCGCACCGCGGTCACGCAAGAGGCGTAGCTCGTCGGAGGCGGGCGAAATCCCGCCCGCCTTGAAGGCTTCACGCAAAACGGGCAGATTCCCAGGATCGATGAGGCGTCCGCCTCATGCACGCGAGGCATTTTCCAGGATCTGCGCGGCAGGCCATGATTCCTTCGATCCTCAAGCTCGACGCGGGCGGCCAACCGGTCGCCTGGATTCGCTGGCAATCGGCGGTGACGCTCTACGCGCGTGAACGCGTCTGCTGGGAAGCCGGGGAGGAACGCTTCCGAATCTTCGGCGGCACGTGCGCCCGTACCGGCGCACGTTCGAGCTTCGAGATCGGCTCGATCATCGCCGTCGCCGACCGGACGCGAAAGTACGCGAGCGGCGTCCCGCTGCTGACCAATCGCACCTTGTTCCAGCGCGACCGCAATCTCTGCCTGTACTGCGGCCAGCAATTCCATGCTTCGAAGCTGACGCGCGATCACATCATGCCGGCCTCGCGCGGCGGCCAGAGCATCTGGGAAAACTGCGTCACGGCGTGCGAGCGGTGCAATCACCGCAAGGCGAATCGCACGCCTGAAGAGGCGAACATGAAATTGCTCGCGGTGCCGTACACGCCCAATCTCGCCGAATACCTGATCCTTTCCAACCGGAAAATTCTGGCCGATCAAATGGAGTTTTTGCTTCATTTCGCGGCCAAGAAACAACGTTGCGAAGGGCCAAGCCGCGCGGTCCACGCCCATTGATTGAGCCGACCGACGGACCGACGGATCCGTCCTTCTGCCCGGCGCAGACCGGCTAGACGAGAAGCGGCCTGCCACCGGAATACGGAGCGCGCCAGGCTACCGAAGCGGATCGCCGGAACGGCCCTCCGGCTGGCGAAATACGCCCAGCGCGGGCACATTCCCATCCACACGATCCTCGCCCCCTACGGAAAACCCCATGAAGAAGATCACCGACG
>CAZXXM010000160.1:0-7445 GCA_964644715.1 uncultured Salinisphaerales bacterium | reverse complement strand
TCGCGCACGCGAGCGCTGACGGCCTCCCCGTACTTGGCGGCGCACTTGCGGCGCGCCTTGCCCAGCTTCTGCGCACTGTCTCGGTAGCGCGTCAGAACGGTCGCCTGCCGGGAGAGCAGGACGTCGACACGCCCGCCGGCGGCCTCGGCCTCGTCGAGCTCCAAGCGCAGCACGTCGAGCCGGGCCGGAAGTTCCTCGGCGCGCACGCGGTGCTTGCGTGCGAGTTCGTGGATCGCGGCCATGCGGGCTTCGACTTCCTGCAGACGCTGGGGATCGAGGTCGAGTCTGTCGAGCAGCCGTCGCAGCGTGTCGGCGGCTTCGCGTACCTGCGCCTGGGCCGATTCGACCAGCGATTCCACGTCGCCGAAACCGGGATGCAGCGCGGCCAGCGTCCGCAGCGTTCCCAGGCTCGTCGAAAGTTGATCGTGCGCGGCACCGTCGCCGCCGTAGAGCTGTTCCTGGACCGCGCCGCCGTCCTGCAGCAGGCGGCCGCCGTTGGCCAATCGCTTGTGCTCGGCCGCGATGTCTTCTACTTCGGTCGGCTTCAGACCCAGGGCATCGAGTTCGCGGACCTGGTGGCGCAGCAGGTCGATCTGCGCGGGGTCCCGAGCGGCCGCCTGACGCGTCCGCCCGATTTCATCCTCCAGCGCCAGCCATTCGCCGGCGTGCAGCGCCACCTCTCGCACCAGCTCGTCGAGACCGCCGTACCCGTCGAGCATCTGGCGCTGCACCTCCGGCAGCCGAAGACTGTGGCTCTCGTTCTGCCCGTACACGTCGACCAGTTTCTCGCCGAGTTCGCGCAGCGAACCGGCGGCGACAGCGGTGCCGTTGACGAACGCACGCGTGCGGCCCTCGGCCTGCAGCACACGGCGCACCAGGCATTGCGTGAGGTCGCTGTCGTCGGTCAGCGCGCTCTGTTCGAGCCACTTCGCCGCCGGTGAGTTCCGGCCGATGCGGAAGCTCGCCGTGATGTCCGCGCGATCGCTGCCACCGCGGACCAGTGCGGGATCGGCCCGCGTGCCCAGCACCAATCCCAGAGCGTCGATCAGGATCGACTTGCCCGCGCCGGTCTCGCCGCTGAGCACGGTGAACCCCGATTCGAGTTCGAGCGTCAGGGCCTCGATGGTCGCGAGGTTGCGGATCTGCAGCTGTTCGAGCATCAGACGCGTTCGTGCGCGGAGGCGGGACCGCTTCCCCAGCGCAGCTTGTCGCGCAGGATGCGGAAATAGCTGTAGCCGGTCGGATGGATCAGGGTGAGCGGATGCGCCGCGCGACTGACTTCGACGACGTCGCCGGGCTCCAGCGTCTCGCTGGTCTGTCCGTCGAACGTGACCATCGCCTGCGCGCGATCGACACCGCGGATGACGATGCGGATCGGACGCTGGCCATCGACGACGATCGGGCGATCGGACAGTGTGTGCGGACAGATCGGCACGAGTGCGATCGCCGACAGGCTGGGATGGAGCAGGGGCCCGCCACCGGACAGCGCGTACGCGGTCGACCCGGTGGGCGACGCGATGATCATGCCGTCCGCGCGGTGGTTGCTGATGAATTCGCGGTCCAGCCAGGTTTCGAACTCGATCATGCGGATCGTCGCCTGGTTGCGGATGACGACGTCGTTCACCGCCAGGCGCGTGCCGCTGTCGCGCGTGCCGCCGCGTTCCACGCTGGCCGACAGCAGCAGGCGCTCCTCGGAGACGTAATCGCCGCCGATGATGGCCGTGAGGCTCTCGTTCATCGATTCCGGCGGCACGTCCACCATGAAGCCGAGGCGGCCCTGGTTGATGCCCAGCAGCGGCTTGTGCGTGGCGGCCAGCGAGCGGCCGGCGTCGAGCAGTGTTCCGTCGCCCCCGACGACGACGACCAGCTCGCTGCGCTGCGCCAGCTGGTCGCGATCGGTACGCGTGGCGAGTGCGTTGCCGCCGAACGCCGCGTTGTCTTCGATCAGCACCTCGCAGCCCAGGCGAGCGAGGGTCGCGCAGACCTCGCGCAGGAGTTCGATATTGGGTTCGCGGCGCTTCCCGATGACGCCGACGACACGGAAAGGTTTCATGGACCGGTCGACCGATGTGGCATCCGCACTGTACACGCTCGGCCAAGGGTTTCGACCTGCCTTGACTTCATAAAACAGGACCCCTAGCGTCCGATCGACCTTTCGCTCCACACGTTCCCGATGTCGACCCCGCTCGACCCCCGCGCTGCCGAGCTGCTCAAGCTGCTGGTGGAGCGCTACATCCACGACGGCCAGCCGGTGGGTTCGCGCACGCTGTCGCGGGCGGGATCGCTGGACCTGTCGCCGGCGACGATCCGCAACGTCATGGCGGACCTCGACGAGCTCGGCTTCGTGGTTTCGCCGCATACCTCGGCGGGCCGGGTCCCGACGGCTCGCGGCTACCGCTATTTCGTCGATCAGCTGCTGACGCCCGAAAGCCTGGGCGATGCCGAGCAGACGCAGATCGCGCAGACGCTGGCCGGCCCGCCGCGCCAGACCGACGACCTGATGCAGGCGGCGTCGACGCTGCTGTCGCGGCTCACCGCGATGGCGGGCGTGGTCACCTTGCCGCGTCGCAACCTGTCGATCCTGCGGCGCATCGAATTCCTGCCGCTGTCCGGCAACCGCGTGCTCGCGATCCTGGTGGTCAACCAGCGCGAGGTGCAGAACCGCGTCATCCACACGGACCGGTCCTACGGCGCCGACGAGCTCGAGCACTACGCGAACGCGCTCAACGAGACCTTTGCCGGCCGCGATCTCGTGGGCCTGCGCCGTGCGCTGCTGGACGAGGCACAGGACGCCCAGAACCGCGTGAACATGGTGCTGCGCGAGGCCGCCGCCATGGCGGCGCGCGTGGTGGACGACGAGGTCCATCAGGGTGACTACGTGCTTGCCGGCGGCGCCAACCTGATGGGCTTCCAGGAGTTGGGCGACGTCATGCGCCTGCGGGGCCTGTTCGAGATCCTGGACCGCAAGCGCGAGCTCCTGCACCTCTTCGACCAGTGCCTGAACGCGGACGGCGTGCAGATCTTCATCGGCGAGGAGTCGGGCTACCGGGTGCTCGACGAAGTCAGTGTCGTGACCGCGCCGTACTACTTCAACGGCCAGGTCGCCGGGCGGCTGGGCGTGATCGGCCCGACGCGCATGGCCTACAGCCGGATCATCCCGCTGGTGAACCAGACGGCGCGGCTGCTGACCGCGGGCTTGAGCGAAGACCGCTGACGCCCCCGTAGCCCGGATGAACTCCGGGGTTGAGTCCCAATACGCAGCGAATCCCCGGACTTCGTCCTAGCTACCTCGGCGGTATTCCAAAACCGACATTTACTTATATCGTTTCCGGAATTTGACGCTGCGGCGTTGAGGCGCAAAACACTGCACCCATAAACTGATCGACCCAATCGATATGCAGGCACCGGCGGCCAAGCAGGGCCGGTTATACCCACATGAACATGGAAAAGAAGCCCACCTTCGCCGGGCTGGATGAAGCCCAGATCCAGGAGCTCAACGAGCGCTACGCACCGCTGAACTTCGAGCAGCGCCTGCGTCAGCTCTACCTGGATTTCGCCCCTGAAAAGGTGATGTTCACGTCCTCGTTCGCGGCCACCTCCGCCTATTTCCTGCACATCGTGTCGACCATCCGGCCGGACCAGGTCGTGCACTTCATCGATACGGGCTACCACTTCCCGGAGACGGTCGCCTACCGCGACTACCTCGTCGACCTGTTCAAGCTCAAGGTCGTGGACGTCAGGGCGGAGGACTGGAAGCACCAGTTCACGCAGCAGGAACAGACCTATCTCAAGGATCCGGACTTCTGCTGCTCGGTGAACAAGGTCGAGCCGCTGGAGGCGATCAAGCCGAACTACCACGTCTGGGTGTCGAGCCTGATGCACTGGCAGACGGACCACCGTGCCGGCCTGCCGATCTTCGAAATCCGCCGCGGCATGATCAAGTTCAACCCGATGATCGACGTGACGCGCGAGGAGCGCGACGCCTACATCCGGGAGCACAAGCTGCCGTTCCATCCGCTGGTGGCCAAGGGCTACCAGTCGATCGGATGCACCCATTGCACCGTCCCCGGCGAAGGCCGTGCCGGCCGCTGGCTGGGAAAGCCGAAGACCGAGTGCGGGTTGCACCTCTGACCGTTGCCCGGACTTCGTTCGGGCTACGAACTGGCCGGTCTTCGTAGCCTGCGCTTTCTCGCGGAAGCGCGGCGGACCCGGGCTACGCTGTGGTCGGCAGCAGATCCTTCAACGCCTTCCAACCGCCATCCACGCTGGTCACCCGCGTGTAGCCCATCCGCTGCAGGTTCTGCGCCGCCAGCGCCGACCTGAATCCGCCGCCGCAGTAGAGATACAGCGGCTGCTGCCGATCGGGATGCCGCGTCTCGATGTCGCGCTCGATGACACCCTTGCCCAGGTGCTCCGCCCCCTGCACGTGGCCGGCGGCGTATTCGCTTTCCTCGCGCACGTCGATCAGCGCCGCGGTCTCGTGCGCTTCGAGCTCGGCGCGCAGTACGGAAGCCGGAATTTCGCGCACCTCGCGTCGTGCCGCGTCGACCAGTGCGAGGAATCCGGGTGAATGGGCCGCTGTCGCCATGGCGCTCTCCGCTTCTAGTCCGTTCGGTGGGTGGATTTTAGCGGCGCGGGGTGGGCAAGATGCCTCGAACGAGGAGAAGAGAAAGCGTGCGCATGAAATTCAGGCGAGGCTGGACCTGTGCGTTCCTGATCGTCGCGCTGGGAAGCGCGGTGGCGCAGCAGACCGATCCGATGGGCAAGGCGATCGACGCCACCGTCGACGCCAACCGAGCGGCGCGTGCCTCGCAGGACAAGATCGACAAGCTCGACGACCAGACGCGCGCGATGCTCGACCGCTACCGTTCGGCGAGCTGGCAGGCGCAGCAGCTGACCGTCTACGCCAACCAGCTCGGCGAATTGGTGTCGGCGCAGGAGGCCGAGAAAGCCTCGCTCAACCGCCAGATCGACGAGATGGAGCGCACCGAGCGGGAGCTGCTGCCGCTGATGCTGCGCATGGTCGAGAGCCTGGAGAAATTCATCGCGCTGGACCTGCCGTTCCTGGCCACCGAGCGCCGCGAGCGGCTCGAGTCGGTCAAGAAACTGATGGCGGACCCGGGTGCGAACAACGCCGACAAGTTCAAGCGCATCCTCGAGGCCTGGCAGGTCGAGGCCGAATACGGCCGCTCGCTGGGCGCCGAGCGCATGGAGGTGGAGAACCGCACGGTCGACGTGCTGCGGGTCGGCCGCACCGCGATGTTCTACCTGAGCGCAGACGGCAAGCAGGCCGGCGCCTGGGACGCCGACCAGAAGAAATGGGTCGAGCTGTCGCACGCACACGTCAGCGAGATCCGCCACGGCCTGCGCATGGCGCGCGAAACCGCGGCACCCGACCTGCTGCGATTGCCGATGCCCGCGCCGAGGATCGGCTCGTGAGGCGCTGGCATCTGGCCTGGATCGTGCTGCTGGCGCTCGGCGCGATGCCGGCGCACGCGCAGCAGAAGGGCATGGACGAATTGCTCAAGCAGATCCAGCAGGGCTCCCAGCAGGCGGCCCAGCTCAACGCGGAGCGGGAGCAGCGCTTCCTGCGCAACAAGAACGAACAGGCGGCGCTGCTCGCCAAGGCCGAGAGCGACTTCGCGGCAGCAAACGCGCGCGCCAACCAGGCCAAGGCGCGATTCTCGGCCGGGCAGGGCGAGATCGCGGAACTCAAGAAGCGGCTCACCGAGCGTGTCGGCGACACCGGGCAGATGTACGCGGCCATCGCGCAATCGGCCGGCGAGTTCCGCGGGCAGGTCGCCGGCTCGCTGGTGACGGCCCAGTTCCCGGACCGCATCGCCTTCCTCGATCGCATCGCGCAAGCCGGCGAGATTCCCAGCGTGCAGCAACTCGAACAGCTCTGGTTCGTGTACGCGCAGGAAGCCGCCGAGAGCGGGCGCGTCGCGCGATTCCCGGCGGAGGTCGTCGATGCGCTCGGAGAAAAAGAGAAGGCTGACGTCGTGCGCGTCGGCCTGTTCACGGCGCTCACGGCCGACGGATATCTGAGCCTACGGCCGGAGAGCGGTCGTCTGGCCTTGCTGGCGAGACAGCCTGAAGGCCACGGCGGTCTCGCTCGTGAATTCAGCGAAGCGAGCGAAGGCGTCCATCCCATCCTCGTCGATCCGTCGCGAGGGGACCTGTTGCGCCTGATCGCCGAACGTCCCACCGTCGTCGAGCGCGTTCACCAGGGCGGGCTCGTCGGTTATGTGATCATCGCCATCGGTGTTCTCGGTGCCTTGCTCGCGGCCTGGCAGTTCGTCTACCTGCTGCTCGTCGGTTTCCGCGTGCGGCGCCAGCTGGGGAACGTTGCGCAGCCGCGCGAAGACAATCCGCTGGGACGCGTGCTCGCGAGCCTCAAGCACGACACGACGCGGGACCCGGAGATCCTGGAGACGCGCCTGTCGGAGGCCGTGCTGCGGGAAACGCCGAAGCTCGAACGCTTCCAGTCCCTGCTGCGCATGATCGTGGCGGCGGGACCGCTGCTCGGTCTGCTCGGTACCGTGATCGGCATGATCATCACGTTCCAGGTGATCACCGAGGTCGGTGCCGGCGATCCCAAGCTGATGGCCGGTGGTATCTCGCAGGCGATGATCGCCATCCCGCTGCTGTTCGTGAACAGCTTCCTGATGGCGCGCTCGCGAACCTTGACGCAGATCCTCGACGAGCAAGCCGCGGGCCTGCTGGCGCAACGGCTCGAGGCCGCGGGGACACCCCGTGCTTGATCTGATCGCCGATGCGCTCGCGATCCAGTACGACACGCTCGGCGATTTCCTCGACTCGGGCGGCTGGGTGACGCGCTGGATCCTCGGTGCCTGCGCGGTGCTGATCACCGTGGCGCTCGAGCGTGCGTGGTATCTGTGGCGCATCTATCCGAAGGCACGCGCGGCCGCACTGGCGCAATGGAACGCGCGCGGCGAGCGGCAGTCGTGGATCGCACAACGCATCCGCCTGGCGCTGATCTCGCAGCTGCGGGTGGGACTCGAATCGGGCCTGCCCGTCATCAAGGTGATGGTGCCGATGGCGCCCCTGCTCGGCTTGCTGGGAACCGTGATGGGCATGCTGCAGGTCTTCGACGCGATGGCCTTCAGTCGCGGCGGCGACACGCGCGCGATGGCCGACGGCATCTCGCACGCGATGATCGCGACGATGGCCGGACTCGTGGTCAGCGTGATCGGGCTGTTCTTCTCGAACCTGTTCCAGTCGCGCGTGCGGGTCGAGGCCGAGCGCCTGCATGATCTGATTGCTCCAGGCTGACGAGCAAAGACATGAACGCAAAGGGCGCAAAGGAAAAAGAAAGGAGGCAAAGATAATTGGTCATGCTCATCTTCGCGTTCTTTCTAATACCTTTTCGCCTTTGCGTAGTCCGTTGTCTGGAGAGCCGCTGACGAAGAAAATACGCCGCC
>CAZXXM010000159.1:0-7458 GCA_964644715.1 uncultured Salinisphaerales bacterium | reverse complement strand
GCTCGACGAGGCCCTGGGTCCCGACAACGCAGCGATCGCACGCCGTGTGCTGGACGGCGCGGGCGCCTCGGACCGGCCATCGTTCGTGGCCCGCATGGCGCTGCCGACCTCGCGATATGCCGACGCCAGCGTGCACGTACAGGCCGGTCGCGTGATGCTCGAACTGGAAAGTGCGCCGGACGGCGAAAGCGCGGACTTCCGCCAGCTCTACTCGGCGAGCCGTTCGTTCGTCGCAGGACTGCGCGGCACCAAATCGGTGTCGGAACTTTGCGGACTGGCCATCGCGGAGATGCGTCGGCTCACCGGCTACGGCCGCGTGCTCGCCTACCGCTTCGATCCGCACTCCGAGGACGGCGAGGTGATCGCGGAGGATCTCGCCCCGGGCAGCGTCGACAGCTACATGGGCCTGCGCTTCCCGGCCGGCGACATTCCGCCGCAGGCGCGCGCGCTGTACCGGCTCAACCCGGTGCGGCTGATCGCCGACGTCGATTACCGGCCGGCGCGCCTGCAGCCGCAGCTCGATCCGCAGACCGGATCGCCCACCGACCTGAGCCGCGTGGCGCTGCGCAGCGTGTCTCCGGTGCACCTGCAGTACATGCGCAACATGCGCACCGCGTCGTCGATGTCGGTTTCGATCCTGATCGGCGGCCGGCTCTGGGGCCTGATCTCCTGTCACGACGAACGGGCGCGCTTCGTCGGCTTCGACCAGCGCGCCGTGTGCGAGCACATCGGCCAGGTACTCGCGCTGCAGATCGAAGCCGCCTTGGCGCAGACCGAGACGGCGCACCGTCTCGCACTGCGCCAGCAGCTGGTGCGCCTGCTGGCGCAGGTGGCCGAGGAGAAGCGCGGCTTCATCGCCGGCCTGCTCACGGCGCCGGCACGACTGCTCGATTTCATGCGTGCCACCGGCGTCGCGATCCTGAAGGACCAGGGCTGCCAGATCCGCGGCGTCGAAATTCCCGAGGCGGCCGTGCGGCGCTTCGCGATGTGGCTCGCGCAATCGAAACGTGAGCTGTTCCACAGCGACTTTCTGCAACGCGACTACCCGGATGCCGCCGCCTTCGGAACCGATGTCGGCGGCGTGCTCGCAGTGTCGATCTCGGAGCTGCACGACGATTTCGTGATCTGGTTCCGTCCGCCGATCGAGCAGGTCGTCCGGTGGGCCGGCGATCCGGGTAGCGGCGGTCCGGCGGTCCGCGTCGGCGATCTGAATCTTCCGGGTCCGCGCCGCAGTTTCTCGGAATGGCGCGAGACGGTGAAAGGCCGGTCGGAACCCTGGCACCCCGCGGAAGCCGACATCGCGGAAGAATTCCGCGCCGCGATCCTGGCCATCGTGCTGCGCCAGGCCGAGGAGAAAGCCGATCTGTCGGCCGCATTGCAGGAATCGAACAAGGAACTCGAGGCCTTCTCGTACTCGGTGTCGCACGATCTTCGCGCGCCGCTGCGGCACATCGTCGGATTCTCCGACCTGCTGCGCCAGACGCAGGGCCTGTCGCTCGACGCCAACGGCCTGCGCTACCTGAACAACATCGGCGACGCCGCGGTGTTCGCCGGCCTGCTGGTCGACAATCTGCTGAGCTTCTCGCAGATGGGCCGCGCCGCGTTGCGCCCACGCCGCGTCAGCCTGGCCGAGCTCGTCGAGAAAGCGGTGAGCGATCTGCGCAAGGAAGGCTCGGCGGAAGCGGTGCGGTGGGAGCTCGGCGCGCTGCCCGAGGTCCACGCCGATCCGATCTTCCTGCTGCTGGCCTTGCGCAACCTGCTGTCCAACGCCGTGAAGTACAGCCGCGGCCGCAACCCGGCGATCGTCGGCATCGACGCCGAAGCCGCCGAGGGCGGCGTGACCGTGCGCATCCGCGACAACGGCGTCGGCTTCAGCATGAAGTACGTCGACAAGCTGTTCGGCATCTTCCAGCGCCTGCATCGCGCGGAGGATTTCGAAGGAACCGGCATCGGCCTGGCCAACGTCAAACGCATCATCGAGCGGCACGGCGGCCGTGTCTGGGCGCAAGGCGAGCCCGATCGCGGTGCCGTGTTTTCCTTTTTCCTTCCCAACGCCAACACCGCCACCATGCACCGGAAGAGCGCCGATGCTTAAGCCCATTCTGCTGGTCGAGGACAACCCTCGCGATCTGGAACTCACGCTGATCGCGCTCGAGCGCAGCCAGCTCGCCAACGAGGTCGTCGTGCTGCGCGACGGGGAGGAAGCGATCGACTACCTCACGTGCGCCGGCGACTTCGAGGGCCGTGCGCCGGGCAATCCCGCCGTCGTGCTGCTCGACCTGAAGCTGCCGAAGGTCGACGGCATCCAGGTGCTGCAGGAAATCCGCAGCCAGCCGCTGCTCAAGAGCATTCCGGTGGTCATGCTCACGTCGTCGCGCGAGGAGCAGGACCTGCTGCGCAGCTATGCGCTGGGCGTCAACGCCTACGTGGTCAAGCCGGTCAACTTCCAGGAGTTCGTCAGCGCCATCGCGGACCTGGGCGTGTTCTGGGCGGTCCTCAACGAGCCGCCGCCGGGCTCGACCAAGGCCTCGCGCAAGACGGCCTGAGGCGCCAGCGCGGCCCGCCGCGCCCTCATCCCACTCTTCCTCATGCCCGCCCTCGCCCAATCCTCTTCCGTCGTGCGGGTCCTGATGCTGGAGGACGATCCGCTCGACGCCGAGCTGACGCAGGCGCGCATCGGCCAGTCGCTGCCGGGCTGCACGTTCACCCTGGTCGATCACGAGCAGGCGTTTCGCGAACACCTGTCGACCGGCGAATACGACCTGATCCTGGCCGACTACAACCTGCCGACGATCAGCGGCGGCGAAGCGCTGGAGATCGCCAACCAACTGGCGCCGCAGATTCCGTTCGTGCTGATCTCCGGCGCGCTGGGCGAGGAACGCGCGATCGACCTGCTGCGCCGCGGCGCCACCGACTACGTCGGCAAGCAGCGGCTCGACAAGCTGCCGCTGGTCGTCAGCCGCGCGGCGGCCGCGCCGCGCGAACGCCGTCACCGCGTGGCCGCCGAGCGCGCGCTATACGAGGCCGAGGCGCATTACCGCATGCTGATCTCGGCGCTGAAGGACTACGTCGTCATCGGGCTGGACCTGCACGGACAGATCCGCAGCTGCAACAACGCGGCGCGCCAGGTTCTCGGCTGCACGCCGGAGAGCCTGGTCGGACGGGATGCCTCGAAGATCTTCCAGGCTTCCGACGCGGAGCACGATCTGCCGACGCGCCTCGAACTTGCCGCGCGGGACGGCAGCTTCGCCGACGACCGCTGGGTGATCACGCCCGGCGGCAAGCGGATCTTCGCGTCGATCGTCACGACCGCGATCCGCGACAGCGACCAGCGCGTGATCGGCTTCTCCAAGCTGCTGCGCGATCGCACCGAGGCGCGTCGCACCGCGGAGATCCTGCAGGCCACGCAGGCCGAGGCGCGCCGCGATCTGGCGCACCGCACCGCCGCCGAGGCCGCGCTGCGCGAGAACAGCGAGCGTCTGGGCGCAGCGCTCGAGGCCGCGGCCGCGGGCACGTTCCGCTGGGACTTCTCCAGCAACGAGCTGCGTTGCGATCCCGCGATGGAAACGCTGTTCGGCCTTCAGGCCTCCCGCGGCACGCGGTCCTTCCGCAGCCTGCTGCCCTTGATCCATGCCGACGACCGCGCCCCGCTGGCCGAGGCCCTGCGTCGCAGCCGCGAGCACGGACCCGACTTCAACCAGGAGTTCCGCCTGGCGCGCCACGGCGTGCGCGCCGATCGCGAACCCGAGCGCTGGATGCAGGCGCGCGGCAAGACCTTCGTCGAGCACGGCCGGCCGATGTACATGACCGGGGCCTGCGTCGACGTCACCGAGCGCCGCCTCGCCGAGGCCGCGCTGCGCGACGCCGACCGGCGCAAGAGCGAATTCCTGGCGATCCTCGCGCACGAGCTGCGCAACCCGCTCGCGCCGATCCGTTCCAGCCTCGACGCGATGCGGCTGAGCACCGATCCCGCGGTGCAGCTGGGCATCCGCGACCGCATGGACCGGCAGGTCCAGCACATGGTGCGGCTGATCGACGACCTGATGGACCTGAGCCGCATCGATCACGGGCACATCAAGCTCGAACGCCAGCCGATCGATCTGGCCATCGCCGTGCGCGCCGCGCTCGATGCGAGCACGCCGCTGATCCACTCGCGCGCCCACCGCGTGGTGCTGCAGCTTCCGCCCGCGCCGGTGCACGCGTTGGCCGACGAGACGCGCATCGTGCAGGTCATCTGCAATCTGCTGAACAACGCGGCGAGCTACACCGAGCCGGGCGGCGAGATCGGCGTCAGCGTCCGGCGCGACGGCGCCGACGCCGTACTCGAGATCAGCGACACCGGCATGGGCATCGATGCCGACATGCAAGCGCAGATCTTCCAGTCGTTCACCCGCATCAAGGCCTCTTCCGGCAATCCGGGCGGATTGGGGATCGGCCTGTCGATTTGTTCGCAGCTGATCCGCCTGCACGGCGGCAGCATCGAGGTGCGCAGCGACGGCCGCGGTCGCGGTCGCGGAAGCACGTTCACCGTGCGGCTACCGGCGCAGACGCCGGCGCGGCCAGCGGTTCGCGCGCCGCTCGAACCCGAAGCGGCCAGTGCATTGCGCATCCTGGTGGCCGACGACAACGTCGACGCCGCCGAAGCCCTGTGCGTGACCTTGCAGTGCCTGGGTCACGACTGCCGCACGGTCACGCGCAGCATCGCCGTCGTCGACACCGTGCGCGCCTTTCAGCCCGACGTGCTGCTGATGGACATCGGCATGCCCGAGCTCGACGGCTACGCCGTGTGCCGCCTGCTGCACGCCGCCGACGATCTGCGCGGCCGCCTGCCGCTGGTCGTCGCCGTGACCGGCTGGGGCGAGGAGTCCGACCGCCGCCGCACCCGCGAAGAGGGCTTCGACCTGCACTTGGTCAAACCCGTCGGTATCCGGGATCTCGAAAAGACGCTGACGATGGCGCGGGCGCGCCCGTAACCCTTAGCCCGGACGAAGTCCGGGGTTTCTTTCGATTCTTCGTCGAACGGCGCGGGGAGGACGCCTGCCACACGCGCGAGCCGGCTCGTGGTGCGAGGATCGACGCGGCTTCTGCGATCCGCCGCCAAAAGTGCTTGAACGCAAAGATGCAAAGGAACGTCGAGAGAACGTCTTTGCGTCGTTTGCGCCTTTGCGTTGAACCGCTTTTCCCACGACGCCCACGCAAGCCCCGGCTTGCAAGCCCGTTGGCCTTCCTGGGAACTCCACCTTCAGTTGGGTCCCCGCCAATTGGCGAAGAGCCTTGTCTTTCGCGACACGAAGCGACCACCCCGGACTTCGTCCGGGCTACTCGTCAGACCCGTTCGATCACCATCGCGATGCCCTGGCCGACGCCGATGCACATCGTGCATAGCGCGTAGCGACCCTGCTGACGCTCGAGTTGGTTGATCGCGGTGATCACCAGCCGCGCGCCGGAGGCCCCGAGCGGATGGCCGATCGCGATGGCACCTCCGTTGGGGTTCACATGCTCCGCGTCGTCGGCCAGACCCAGGTCGCGCGTCACCGCGAGCCCCTGCGCGGCGAAGGCTTCGTTGAGCTCGATGACGTCCATCTGCTCGAGCTTCAAGCCGGCCAGATCGAGCACGCGGCGCGTCGCGATCGCTGGGCCGAAGCCCATGATGCGCGGCTCCAGACCGATGGTGGCCGTCGCCAGTACGCGCGCGCGCGGCTTGAGGCCGAAGCGCGTCGCCGCGGTCTCGGACGCCAGCAGCACCGCCGCCGCGCCGTCGTTGACGCCGGAGGCGTTGCCCGCGGTCACCGTGCCGCCTTCCTTCACGATGCCCTTGAGCCTGGCTAGCATCTCGATGGTCGTGTCGGGGCGCGGATGCTCGTCGGTGCGGAAGATCTTCGGATCGCCCTTCTTCTGCGGCAGGGTCACCGGCACGATCTCGCGCTCGAAGAAGCCGGCGGCGTTGGACCGGGCCCAGCGCTGCTGGCTGCGCAGCGCGAAGGCGTCCTGGTCCTCGCGGCCGATCCCGAACTGCTCGGCGACGTTCTCCGCGGTCTCCGGCATCGAGTCGATGCCATAGCGGCTCTTGAACACGGCGTTCACGAAGCGCCAGCCAATCGTCGTGTCCTCGATCTTCGCCGTGCGCGAGAACGCTTCGTTCGCTTTTCCCATCACGAACGGGGCGCGCGTCATGCTCTCGACGCCGCCCGCGAGCATCAGCTCGGCCTCGCCCGCCTTGATCGTCCGCGCCGCCATGCCGATGGCGTCCAGGCTCGATCCGCACAGGCGGTTCAGTGTCACGCCCGGCACTTCCTGCGGCAGCCCCGCGAGCAGCGCGGCCATGCGCGCGACGTTGCGATTGTCTTCACCGGCCTGGTTGGCGCAACCGTAGATCACGTCGTCGACCGCACTCCAGTCCACGCCGGGATTGCGACGGATCAGTTCGGCGATCGGCAGCGCGGCGAGATCGTCGGCGCGAACGGTGGAGAGCGTGCCGCCATAGCGGCCGAAAGGCGTGCGGACGGCGCCGCAGATCAGGGCTTGTTTCATGGGATCGGGATTCGGAAATGCGGGCCGCGACGCAGCCCGCGTGGATTCGGCGGGGCTCGTTCAGACCTTGGGACGGCGGTCGATCACGCGACGCGCCTTGCCTGCCGAGCGTTCGAGCGCCTCGGGCTTGTTGAGCAGCACCTTCACGCTGATGCCGACGTAGGTCTTCACCAGGTGCTGCAGGCGGCGCGAGACCTCGGTCTGCTTGTCGGCGCCACAGTCGGCCGCCTGCGCATGCAGTTCCACGGCCACCGACACGGCGTCGAGATTACCTTCCTTGCTGACCTCGATCAGGTAGTGCGGCGCCAGTTCCGGGATCCTCAGCAGCAGCTCTTCGATCTGCGTCGGGAACACGTTGACGCCCCGGATGATCAGCATGTCGTCCGAGCGGCCGGTGATCTTGCCGATGCGGCGCATCGAGCGCGCGGTCGGCGGCAGCAGCCGGGTGAGGTCGCGCGTGCGGTAGCGGATGACCGGCAGCGCTTCCTTGGTCAGCGACGTGAAGACCAGCTCGCCTTCCTGCCCGTCCGGAAGCACGTCGCCGGTCACCGGGTCGATGATCTCCGGATAGAAGTGGTCTTCCCAGATCACCGGGCCGTCCTTGGTCTCGACGCATTCGCTGGCGACACCCGGGCCCATCACTTCCGACAGGCCGTAGATGTCGACCGCGTCGATGTCGGCGCGCTGCTCGATCTCCTGCCGCATCGCGTTGGTCCAGGGCTCGGCGCCGAAGATACCGACGCGCAGGCTCGACTTCCTGGGGTCGAGCCCTTGCCGCTCGAACTCCTCGATGATGTTGAGCATGTACGAGGGCGTCACCATGATGATGTCGGGCTTGAAGTCCTGGATCAGCTGGACCTGCTTCTCGGTCTGCCCGCCCGACATCGGGATCACCGTACAACCGAGGCGCTCGGCGCCGTAGTGCGC
>CAZXXM010000158.1:892-7470 GCA_964644715.1 uncultured Salinisphaerales bacterium | reverse complement strand
CGGGCTACGGTTCAAGCTTTCACGGCCTTGCGCAGAGCTGGCGGCAGCGCGAAGACGACGTGCTCGGTCCGCCCCGGCAGCTCTCGGGCTTCGACACCGCCGAACTGCTTCAAGCGTTCAACGACCTGCCGCACCAGTATTTCGGGCGCACTTGCCCCGGCCGTGACACCAACGCACTTCTTGTCGACGACCCATTCGGCCTTGATGTCTTCGGGCCCATCGATCAGATAGGCCGACGTGCCGCGCGTCTGTGCCAGTTCGCGCAGCCGGTTCGAATTCGAGCTGTTGCGCGATCCGACGACCAGCAGCACATCGCACTGCAGCGACAATTCCTTCACGGCGTCCTGGCGATTGGTCGTCGCGTAGCAGATGTCGTCCTTGCGCGGCCCGAGGATCAGCGGGAATCGCTTGCGCAGCGCATCGATGACTCGAGCCGTATCGTCCATCGACAAGGTCGTCTGCGTGACGTACGCCATGTTGTCGGGCTGTGCGATCTCGAGGTGCTCGACGTCCTCAGGCGTCTCGACCAGGTGGATGCGACCACCCTGACGCAAATCGAACTGCCCCATCGTCCCTTCGACCTCGGGATGCCCCGCGTGACCGATCAGCACGACCTCGCGGCCTTCGCGCGAATAGCGCTTCACCTCGATATGGACCTTGGTGACCAGCGGACAGGTGGCGTCGAACACCGTCAGGCCCCGCTCCGTCGCTGCGGCGCGCACCGCCTGCGAAACGCCATGCGCCGAGAAAATGCAGGTCGCCCCGGCGGGGATCTCGTCGACCTCCTCGACGAACACCGCGCCCTTCTGCCGCAGATCGTCGACGACGAAGCGGTTGTGCACGATCTCGTGACGCACGTAGATCGGCGCGCCGAGAACGTCGAGCGCCCGCTGCACGATGTCGATCGCACGATCCACTCCGGCACAGAATCCGCGCGGATTGGCGAGCAGAATGTCCATCAGGGCAGCGGCCCCTCGCCCACGACGTCCTTGGAGGCGCGCGTCCGCCGCCACTCAAGGAACATGTCCAGGATCAGCAGGCCGGCGCCCACGGTGATGGCCGCATCGGCCACGTTGAACGCGGCGAAATGCCAGTCGTCGATGTGGAAATCGACGAAGTCCGTGACATGGCCGAGGCGCACGCGATCGATGACGTTGCCCAGCGCGCCGCCCAGAATCAGCGCGAGGCCCGAAGCCACGAGGCGCTGGCCGAATGGATTGCGCCGCATCCAGATCATGATGCCGACGGCGACGCCGACTCCGAGCAACACGAAGAACCAGGGTGGCATCTGGCTCATCATCGAGAACGCTGCGCCGCGATTGTGCAGATGCACCCAATTCAGCATCGGCAGCACGGTGATCGATTCGAAGCGCTCGATGCTGCGGATCACGAGTTGCTTGGTGATCTGGTCGGCGAGAATCACACCCGCGGAAACCCAGAGCCAGTGCACGTTTTTTAACTGAAAGGCAGCCACGGGATCCTCAGACGTAGCGACGCGATTCGCCCGCGCCGGACACATTGTCCACGCAACGGCCGCACAGCGTCGGATGTTCTGCGTGCGAGCCGACATCGGCTCGCTGGTGCCAGCAGCGCTCGCACTTCACATGCGCCGTCGGTGACGCCACCAGCGAAAGTGCGCCGACGCCTTCCAGGTCGAACCGCTGCGCATCGGCCGGCGCCGCCGCCGACGGCTGCACGTGCGCTTCCGACGTCTGGAACCAGAAGCGCAACTCATCGCCCACCGACGTCAGCGCGGCGCCGAGTTCGGCGTCCGCGAACAAATCGACCTCCGCGTTCAGGCCGGAGCCGATCTGCCCGCTTGCGCGCAGTCCTTCGAGCGCCTTGCGAACCGCCTCGCGCGCGGCCAGCAGCCGCGGCCAGTCGAGCGCACCCGCATCGGCGCCCTCCGGGAACACGTGCCAGCGCTGGGAGAACACCGAACCCTTGCGCTCGGGCATGAGCTGCCAGATCTCGTCGGCCGTGAACGACAGAACCGGCGCGATCCAGCGCACGAGGGCTTCCAGCACGTGCCACATCGCGGACTGCGCCGAACGCCGCGGCAGGCTCTTGCCGCCCGTGGTGTAGAGGCGATCCTTCAGGATGTCGAGGTAACAGCCGCCCAGATCCGTCACGCAGTAGTTGTGCAGCTTCTGGTAGACGACGTGGAATGCGCAGTCCTCGTAGGCCTTCGCGAGTTCGATCTGCAGTGCCGCCGCCTGCGCGACGGCCCAGCGATCGATCGCCACCATGTTCGCAGGCGCGACGAGATCCGTGCGCGGATCGAAGCCGTGAAGATTGCCGAGCAGGAAGCGCGCGGTGTTGCGGATGCGCCGGTAGGCGTCCGCGATGCGCGTCAGCAGCTTGTCGGAGATCGCGATCTCGCCGGAATAGTCACTGGCCGCAGCCCACAGGCGCAGGACGTCGGCGCCCAAGGTCTTGGTGACCTGCTGCGGCGCCACAACGTTGCCGAGCGACTTGGACATCTTGCGTCCCTGCTCGTCGACGGTGAATCCGTGTGTGAGCACCGAGCGGTACGGCGCGCGACCGTGCATCGCGGTGCTCGTCAGCAGCGAAGACTGGAACCAACCGCGATGCTGGTCCGAGCCTTCGAGGTACATGTCGCCCATCGGCGCGACGCCGTCCTTCAGCAGTTCGGGTTCCAGCGCCTTGAACCAGCACTGGTGTACGACGCCCGAATCGAACCAGACATCGAGCGTGTCCGGGCATTTCTCGTACTGGGCCTCGTCGACGCCCCAATCGGCAGGAGATGATCCGAACCAGGCCTCGAGGCCATCATTCTCGACCTTGTCCGCGATGCGCGCGAGCAGTACTTCGGTGTCTGGATGCAGATCCTGGCGTTCGCGATGAACGAAGACGGCCATCGGCACGCCCCAGGTTCGCTGGCGCGAGATGCACCAGTCGGGACGGCCGGCGACCATCTCGCGGATGCGCGCCTCGCCCCAGTTCGGAATCCATTGCGTCTCAGAGATCGCCTTGAGCGCCTGCGAGCGCAGGCCCTTGGCGTCCATCGAGATGAACCACTGCGGCGTGGCGCGGAAGATCAGCGGCGACTTATGGCGCCAGCAGTGCGGGAAGCTGTGCGTCAGCGTGGCGCGCTTGACCAGCGCACCGCGTTCCTCGAGCGCGGCCAGGATCGGCTCCTCGGCCTTGCGCACGTGCAGGCCGGCGACCAGCGGCGTGTTGGCGGCGTACACGCCGGTCGACTGCACCGGGTTGTCCACCGGCAGGCGATACACCAGACCGACGACATAGTCCTCGACGCCGTGCGCGGGCGCGGTGTGGACCAGGCCGGTACCGGCTTCGAGCGTGACGTGATCGCCACAGATCACCGGCACGATGCGATCGGCAAACGGATGCAGGGCGCGCGCGCCTTCGAGCGCGCCGCCATCGACGGTCGCCAGCACTTCGGCCGCGTCGTCCCAGCGCTTCATCGTGGCGTCGACCAGCTCGGCGGCCAGCATGACCAAACCCGCCTTCTGCGTGCGCACCAGCGCGTAACGCAGGTCGCGGTTGATCGCGATCGCCTGGTTGGCGGGCAAGGTCCACGGCGTCGTCGTCCAGATGACGAAGCCCGCTCCGGCCGCATCGGCCACGCCGAAGCGACGGGCCAGATCGGCGGCGTCGGCAGCAACGAACTTCACGTCGATCGCGAAGGATTTCTTCTCTTCGTACTCGACCTCGGCCTCGGCGAGCGAGGAGCCGCAATCCAGGCACCAGTGCACCGGCTTGAAACCGCGAACGACGTGTCCGCGCTGCACGATCTTCGCCAGGCAGCGTAGCTGCTCGGCTTCGAAGCGTGCGTCCATCGTCAGATACGGACGCTCCCAGTCGGCCAGCACGCCCAGCCGCTTGAAGTCGGCGCGCTGACGCTCGACCTGCTCGTGCGCGTACTCGCGGCACTTCGCGCGAAACGCCGCGGCATCCAGCTTTTCGCCGACCTTGCCGAACTTCTTTTCCACCTGCAGTTCGATCGGCAGGCCGTGACAGTCCCAACCCGGCGTGAACGGCGCGTGGCGTCCGTCGAGGCGGCGCGATTTGACGATGATGTCCTTGAGGACCTTGTTGACCGCGTGCCCGATGTGGATGTCGCCGTTGGCATACGGGGGGCCGTCGACGAAGCGGTACGGCGCGCCGCTGCGCGTTGCGTCCTGCACCTGCGCATACAAAGCCTCGGCTTCCCAGCGAGCGAGGAATTCGGGTTCGCGCTTGGCGAGGTTCGCCTGCATCGGAAACGCAGTCTCCGGCAGGTTGAGGGTGTTCTTGTAATCCACGATGAGGGTCAGGTTCTAAGATTCGAGCAGCCGGCGGGCGGCCGTTGCGTCTTCGTGCATCTGCTTCTTGAGTAGATCGAGTGAATCGAATTTCAACTCCGGACGCAGAAAATGCCGGAACTCGACCTCGAGCACCCTGCCGTAAAGATCCACCTGGGCGTCGAACAGGTGCGTCTCCAGCAAGCACTGGCTGAGATTCAAGGTAGGGCGTATGCCGAGGCTGGCCACGCCGTTCCAGATCCGGTCACCCTCGCGCGCGATGACGGCGTAGACACCGAACGGGATGGCGAGCCGCTTGCGCACCGCGATGTTCGCGGTCGGCATGTCGAGATGACGCCCGAGCTGCAGCCCCTTGCGGACGCGGCCGGTCACGCGATACGGACGTCCGAGCAGACATTCGGCCCTGGGGAAATCGGTCTGGGTCAGCGCCTCGCGCACGGCACTGGAACTGCAGCGCTCACCGGCGACTTCGACGGTGTCGACGGCGATCACGCCGTAGCCGAGTTCGTCGGCTCGGCTGCGCAGGTACTGGATGTCGCCCGAACGGTTGCGGCCGAAGCGCAGGTCGTCGCCGACGATCAGCGCGCCAGCACCGAGCTTGGCGAGCAAGACGTCCTCGAGAAACGCCTTGGGCGGGATGTTCGCGATGCACTGGTCGAAGCGCACCAGCACGAGGCGGTCGATACCATGACGCTGCAGCGCCGCCAGCTTGTCGCGCAGGCTGGAGATACGAGGCGGCGCCCGGTCCTTGTGGAAGAAATCGCGCGGCGAAGGATCGAAACTGAGCACGGCCGCCGGCACGCCGGCCCTGCGCGCCTCGTCCCGGGTGCGTTCCAGCAGGACCTGGTGCCCCAGGTGGATGCCATCGAACTTGCCCACGGTCAGCGCGCAGCCGCGGTGTCGCGGTCGCAGGTTATGCAGGCCGCGAACCAACTCGATGCGAAGCGGTTCGATCATCTCGCCAGTATATCGGCCGACATGGGGAGAACCCTCAGGCTTGCGCTCGGAAATGCGACACACGCAGGCCGCCGATCCACAGCACTGCGAAATAGCTGGCCACGGAGGCGGCGACGAGGACCGCCAAGCGCACCATCCGCTCGTGCAGGCGGACCGTGGTCCAGCTCTCCAGCGATCCCGCCAGGAACCAGACCACGACGACCATCGTCGCCAGCGCGATGCCGAGGCGGGCCAGATAGACGCCCCAGCCCGGTCCAGGCACGTAAACCCCGTCGCGGCGAAGGCGGCGGTACAGCAAGCCGGCATTGAGCAGCGAACTGGCCGATGTGGCGCAGGCCAGCGCCACATGCGGCGCGGTCCATTCGAAGCACAATCCCAGCCCGACCAGACACAGGCTCGTGACCATTCCCAGCACCAGCGAAATCACGCCGTAGCGCACCGGAATACCGGTCTGCTGGCGTGCGTAGAACGCCGGAACCAGCACTTTCACCAGCGAGATGCCGAGAAAGGCAAACGCATAGGCCATCAGTGCCCAGCGGGTCATGTCGAGATCGCGCAGGCTGAACTGGCCGTGCAGGAACAAGGTGCTGACCAGCGGGCCGGCCAGCAGGATCAGGCCAGCGGTCGCCGGCACGCCAAGCAGTAGCAGCACCCTCAGCGCCCAGTCCAAGGTCTGGCTGAATCGGGCGGTCGATTGCGCCACGTGCTGGGCCGACAGGCTGGGCAGGATCACCGTGGCCACCGCAATCGAGAAGATCCCCAGCGGGAACTCCATCAGGCGGTCGGCGTAGTAAAGCCAGCTCAGGCTGCCGGCGAACAGCATCGAGGCGATGACGGTATCCAGCAGCAGGCTGATCTGGGCAACCGAGGAGCCGAACACGATCGGAGCCATCAACTTCACGATTCGACGTACCCGCAGATCCTTGCCACCCCACCTCGGCCTCGGCCAGAGATGCAGGCGGCCGAGCCAGGGCAGTTGGAACAGCAGCTGCACGATGCCGGCAATGAACACCCCGATCGCGAGCACGCGGACCGACTCGGCATCGACGAACACGGTGCCGATCAGGCAGATGTTCAGAATGACCGGCGTGAACGCCGGCACCGCGAAGCGCCCGAAAGAATTCAGGACTGCGCCCGCCAGCGCGGTCAGCGAAATCAGCATCAGATAGGGGAAGGTCCACCGGAGCAGCTCGGTCGCCAGCTCGTGCCGGGCCGGATCGGCAGCAATACCCGGGGCGAAGACCCAGACCAGCAACGGCGCCCCCAGACAGCCGATCAGCGTCACCAGCGCCAGCACGGTCCCCAGGGTTCCGGCGACGACGTCGAACA